>USLT01000009.1 GCA_900555585.1 uncultured Collinsella sp. | reverse complement strand
GCTCAGGGTCAGCGGCTACTGTATGGTCGGGGTTTGGGTTTCACCAGGTGCCTTTCTCTTGACCCTGCTCTCATGTCAAAAAAGCGGCCGCGGCATTTGGCCGCAACCGCTTTTACTATAGCATCGTTGGCACATGAGGACCCGTATTTACCTAAACCTTACGCTCCGGGGAGCGCGGCGCCCTTCGGCATCTTCACCTCGCCCTCGACGAGCTCGGACGGGAAGGACTCGTCCTTGCCCATCAGCTCGCTCACCGTGACCAGCTGGTATCCGGCCTTCTGGAGGCCGTCGATGATCCCCGGCAGCGCCTCGACGTCCTGGCTGCGATCTCCGCCGCCATCGTGCATGAGCACGATCGCGCCGTTGAACGCCCCGTTCAAAACGTTGCTGCGGATGGCGTCCGCCCCCGGTCGCTTCCAATCGAGCGTGTCGATGTTCCACAGCACGTTGCAGCTGATGAGGTCTCCCGCGCGACCCCAATCCTGCGCGGTGAAGGCGCCGTAGGGGGCGCGCATCATCATCGGCCGGACGCCCGATGCGCCCTCGATGGCGTCCTGCGCCGAGGTTATCTCGGCCCGCAGCGCGCCCGCGTCCAGCTCAGGCAGGTACTGGTGGGCGTTGGTGTGGCTCGCGAGCTCGTGGCCCTCCTCGACCACGCGCTTCGCGGCCTTGCCGAAGCGCTCCTCCTGGTTTCCCAGGTTGTAGAAGGTCGCGTGCACGCCCTTCTCCTTGAGGATATCGAGGATCTGCGGCGTGTACTTGCTGGGACCGTCGTCGAAGGTGAGCGCCATGTACTTACCGCCCGCGGGGCGCACGCTCCGCGAGGAGACCACCATGTCCGTCGGCGGCTGCACGACCTCCTTGTCGACGACCTCGCCCGACTTCGAGCCCTTCCATACGAGCTTGCTGCCCGGCGCGCCCCATTGCGACACGTACTGCACCGCCCCGCCCGATTCCATCTGGATGCCGGGCGCGAGCGGGACGGTCTGCTCCTCATGCGGCTCGGTCACGTCGGCGCCGTCGCCGACCGACACCTCGGCGCCCTCGGGGACCTCCGTCGCGGCGAGGTCGGCCATGGCGACGGCCTTCCCATCGATGGCGAGCGCGCAGCGGTCGCCGCCGTCCTCGGATATCACGTTGCCCGACACCGACAGCAGGCGGCCCGGCTTGACGCCGAAGTAGCCGTTGTCCTCAAGCAACTCGTCGACATGGGTTCCTATGCGGACGCGCTCCTCTTCGCCGTTGACGGTCACGGGGATGCTGCGCCACATGGTCCTATAGCACGTCGCCAGCGATCCGCCGACCACGAGCACAGCCACGACGAGCAGCGCGATTCCCGCCGCCTTGCCGGGACGGCCCCCGCGGGGCTCGCGGGCGGGCGCCGCGGGACGCGGGTTGATGGGGTTCGGGCGGTGGGCGGCGCTTCCAAAGTGAAGGTTGGAAGCCCTGCCCTGCTCGACGTGCCGTTGCTTATCCACGCAGCCACTTCCAAACATCGATGCGCTCTTACTCTGCTCATACCCATAGTGGACTAAAACGCTCGCAGTTGTGGGCACGAATCGCAGAATGACGAATCTGTCAGGCGGAAACCGAGGGGCCCTACTCCGATCCCTCCGCATCGCCGAGCGAGGGCAGGGCGGCATCCTCGGGCATCTTCACCTTGGTCAGAGACGCGATCTCCTCGGCCAGGTCCTTGTTGGTCGCGATAAGGTCGCCCAGGCCCACGATCTCGTATCCCTTGTCCCGCAGCCCCGAGATGATCTTGGGCAGGGCCGCCAGCGTCTGCTCCGCGGTCGAGCCGTTATCGGTCAGCAGCACGATATCGCCGTTCGACACCGAGTCGAGCACGGTGCGTGCCACGGCATCGGCGCCGGGGAGCGTCCAGTCGCCCGAGTCGATGTTCCAGCTCACCGCGACGCTCACCAGGTCCATCGCGTCGGCCCAGTTCTGGTCCGTGAACGCCCCGAACGGCGCGCGCAGCAGCGCCGTTCGCTTCCCGCCCGCAGACTCGATATCATCGAAGCAGGCGGTCAGGCGCTCCCTGAGCTCGGCGGCGCCCAGCCCGTCCAGGCTCTCATCGGCAGACGTGTTGGAGCCGAGCTCGAAGCCCGCGTCTACGATCGCCCGGACCGCCTCGGGATGCTTCTTGGCCGAGGCCCCGTCCACGAAGAACGCGGCGCCTGCGCCCTCCTTCTTGAGCAGCTCGACGATCTGGACCGTCTTCGCGCTCGGCCCCTCGTCGAACGTCAGGGCGACGTACTTCTTGCCCTTCGCGTCGGGCGAGACGGAGCGGCGGGCGACCACGCAGTCGCGCACCTTGCTCACGACGCCGCGGTCCTGGGTCTTGCCGGACTGCTTGCCGACCCAGACCTCGCTTCTTCCGGGGATTCCCCAGGTCTTAACGTAGCTGATGGGACCGTTGCCCTGCACCGTGAGCTTCGGTGCGATCTCGGTCGCCTGGACCTCGTGCTCCTCGTATCGATCGCGCCCGTCCTCGACGACAACCTTGTCGCCGGGCTGCAGCTCGGTCTCCTCCATCTGCGAGGCCTTGACGGACTTGCCGTTCAACGTAACCGAGACCTTCTCGCCGCCGCGCTTCTTGAGCACGGTGTCGTCGACAGCCAGCAGGTCGCCCGGCTTCGGATCCAGTTCCTGATCGGTGATGAGCTGCGCGATCGACGAGTTGATGCGCGCCTTGACCTCGGTGCCGTTGAGCTCGATGGCGACGTCGCGGTTCACGTACCAGATGATCGTCGCCACGAAGAGCAGGAAGGCGCACCCCACGGCGATGAACGCATACGGCCTGCGCGAGTTGCCCCCGAAGGAGGACCTCCCCGGCCTGCGACCGAAGCCCTGCGAATGGTGGAGGTATTGGACGCCGGGCTTGCGGACGCGGCGGCGCCTCGCCCCCGGGAGCTGGTTCGGGTTGCCCCGCCGATACGTCGGCTTCTTGTTCGTGGAGTAGGAGGTGGTGTAGTTAGGCAATGCTTCTCTCCGTTCCCCATGAGCGCCCGGGCGCCCTACTTGCTGCTGCTCGGTTTCTTCTTGGTGGTCGACGGCGCCGAGGCCTTCTTGAATTCGGACACGAAGCCCGAGAACATGCCGGAGGTCTTACCCAGCTGCTTCCCGACGGCCCGCGCCGCCGATCCGCTGGACTGTGCCGGCTTCTTCGCAGGCTTGGCGGGCGCGCCGGCCGCCTTCTTGTACTCCTCCGAGAACCCCTTTATGGCGTCGCCGGTCTGGCCGATCCTGCGGCCGAGCGCGCGGCTGCCCTTATCGACCGCCTCGGCGCCCTTCTCGTCCAGCACCTTCGCACCCTTCTTCGCGCTCTCGCGCGCATGAACGGTGGCCTCGGCGGCCTTGGCGGCGGCGCCCCCGCTGAACTCGAGGTCGGCGGCGCGGTCATCCACGACCATGGCGCCGTGCGCGTAGCGCTTGAGATAGGAGGCGGGCATCTCGATGGTGCCGATTAGCGCCGTCGACGCCGCGCCCGCGGTCAACATGAAGGAGTCGACCGCGCCCGTGCGCGGATGGCATGTGGCATCGGCGCAATAGCCCAGGCGCTTGCCGGACTCGGTGACCACGTCCATTCCGGTCCAGATCAGACAGGAGTCGAGGTCTATACCCAAACGCGCGGCAGCCGCGGCGTCGTAGGACGCCTTGAGGTCGGCGACGACGAGCTGGTCGTCCTGCACGTCGACGGCGTCCAGCGCCACGAAACGATCGGGCTGCTTGATCATTCCGGCAACATCCGGCTGCTTGACCATGAACCCGACGACGCGAGGGCCGTCATGGGTGAAGACGGGAAAGTGTATCTTGCCGAGCTTTTTGAGCGCGCGCAGGCTGCCGTCCTTCTTGAGGCGCTTCTCCTCGGGGACGAGCTTGTAGATGCGCGCGCCCTGGAAATCTCCTACGCGCATGTTGTGATCCGTCGCTTCGCTAGGCCTCGGCGGGAGCCTCGGTCACGGGGACGTTGGCCTCGACGACGACGTCGGCCGCCGGGGTCACGTGTCCGCCGGCGATGGCGTCGTTGAGGGAATCGCGCAGCTGGTCCATGCGCTCGCGAGCGAGATCGACCTTCGCGCGGAGCTCGTCGGTCTTGGCGTCGACCATCGGACCGAAATCGGTCGCGGCGGTGCGGGCCTGGTCTACGCCCTGCTCGTACATATCACGCGCGGAATCCCAAGCATCGTTGGCCATATCGGCCGCCATGGCGCGGGTCTCCGCGCCGGAACGCGGGGCCACGAGAATGCCGATGATCGTGCCGGCGGCCGCGCCCACGAGGGCTCCTGCTGCGAACTGAAGACCTTTACCCATGTCGGTTCCTCCTATGTGAGTGGTTCCATGTGGTGGTGACTCATTATACCCAGTCGGACGGCGCGGCGCTCATCCGTCGACGGCGGCGACGCGCGCATGTGCCGATCCTACTCGCCGGGCCGCTGCTCGGCGTCCGGATCGAACTCCGCGGCGGCGCCTCCGAACAGCGCCTCCGAGCCGATCTCGGCCATCTCCCCTTCATCGAGGAGGTCCTCGCCATCGCGGGGGGCGGCGGGATCATCGGCGCCATCCTCCTCGCCGCGCAGCTTGAGCATCAGGCTGCGGAGCGCGGCGACGGTGCCGGGAAAATCCGGAGCGGTCTGGTCCGGGTGCAGGAACGCCCACTGCATCATGAACGCTGCCGAGGAGAGGGCGCCGACGGTGAGGGCGTCATCGGGGCAGGAGAGCTCGATATCGAAGAGGCGCGGGTCCTCGGGAACCACGCGCGTGCGACCGGACACGATATCGCCCGCCAGCCCGGTCTCGTTCATGATCTCGACGGTGAGGTGCTCGAGCAGATGCGCGACCTCCGTGTTGCTCATGCAATCCTGGAAGTGCTCGCCGGCGTCGCCGAGGCAGGTGTGCATGGCGATCGCCGGGGCGAGGTAGTACACGCGAGCGGTCGCCTCGATGTCCTCGGAGGTGCTCAGGGGCATGCCGGGGTTCACCAGCACGCGGGCGGTGAGCTTGCTCTCGCCGACCGTGATCTTCATGATGTTAAACAGGTCCGCCATCGAACTCGCGGCTCCTCTCCTACTCGTCCTCGTGCTTGCCGAGGTGCAGCTTTACATGCTTCTGCGAGGCATCCTCACCGTCATCCTCGGCCTTCGCGACCGCGGGCTCCGCCGGTGCGATGACGCGGATCAGCGAGATGCGCTGGCCGCGCATAGACTGCACCTTGAACTTGTACCCATCGGCCTCGAAGACCTCGCCGATATCGGGGACGGAATCGCAAAGGTCCAGAATCCAGCCGGCGATGGTCTCGTAGTCATCGCTCTCCTCGATGGGCCAGCCCATCTCCACGGCGTCGTCGCACGAGAAGCGGCCGTCGACCAGCCACTCGCGACGAGAGAGCCGCGTGAGGTACTTGTTGTCGGGGTCGAACTCGTCCTCGATCTCGCCGACGATCTCCTCGACGATATCCTCGACGGTGATGATGCCGGCGGTTCCACCGTACTCGTCGACCACGACGACGATCTGGTCGTGGGCGGTCTGCATCTCGGAGAGCAGCGGCAGGATGTCCTTGGTGTCCGGCACGAAGGTCGCGTCGCGCAGGTGCCCGGCGGCGAGCTCCCCGCCGCGGCCCTCCAGCGCCAGGCCGATGAGGTCCTTGATGTGCGCGATGCCGATGATGCTGTCCGGATCCTCGTTGTACACCGGCATGCGCGAGAAGCCGGTCTGGCGCATGAGCGCCAGGACATCGGCGACGGTCTGGTCGTCCTCGACCATCGTGACGTCGACGCGGGGCACCATGACCTCGCGCGCCACGGCGTCCCCGAGCTCCATGACCTCGTGGATGATCCGCTTCTCCTCGTCGAGCAGCGTCTCCTGCTCGTTGATCATGTACTTGATCTCCTCCTCGGAGACGTTCTGGCGGTCGTCGGCGCTCTTGATGCGCATGATCCGAGCGATGCCGTTCGCGGAGGCCTGAGTCAGCCATACGAGCGGACGGGCGACCTTCTGGAAGACGGTGAGGGGATGGGCGACGCGCTTGGCCATGCCCTCGGCGTCCGCCAGGGCGATGCGCTTGGGCACGAGCTCGCCCACCACGATCGAGAGGTAGGAGACGGCGAGCGTGATCAGGACGGGGGCGAGGCCGGGGGCGACCATGGTCAGGGCGTCGATGCCGAAGCTCGACAGCCACGTCGCCAGCGGGTCGGACAGGTTGGTGGAGGCCACCGCGGAGGAAGCGAAGCCGACGAGGGTGATGGCGACCTGGATGGTCGCGAGGAAGTTGCCGGAGTCCGCGGCGACCTCGGCGGCGCGGGCGGCGCGGCGGTCCCCTTGCTCGGCCTCATGGTCGAGAACCGCGCGCTTGGCGGTGGTGAGCGCCATCTCCGACATGGAGAAGTAACCGTTCACGACGGTGAGGACGAGGGTTGTGATGATGCTGATCGTTATGTCCATGGGGACGAGTTAAACCTCCAAAGGGCGGGATGTTCGAAGCGTTGGGATGCGCGCATGCCTGGCGCGCGTTCTAGATCACGTAGAGGATCACCGCCAGGGCCTGGAACACGCTGCCGGCCAGCACGAGCACGTGGAACACGGTGTGCATGTAGCGGACCTTCTTGAGCACGTAGAAGACGGTGCCCGCAGTATAGAGCACGCCGCCGATGACCAGCAGGGCGAGCGCCATGGGATCGAGCAGGGACACCAGTTGGGGAAGCTTGAACACGACCAGCCAGCCCATCGCGAGGTAGATCGCGACGGTCAGCCAGCGGGGCTGCCGCTCGCGCATGAAGGCCTCGAACAGGATTCCCACCACGGCCAGGACCCACTGCGCGATGCAGAGCGCGACGCCGCCGTGGTCGCCGAGCGTGATCAGGCAGAACGGGGTGTAGGTGCCCGCGATGAGCACGTATATGCAGCTATGGTCGATGATGCGAAACACGCGCTTGGCACCCTTGGGCGCGATGGCGTGGTAGAGCGTCGACGCGAGGTATTCGAGGATGAGGGCGATGCCGAAAACGATGGCGCTCGCCAGGGACGCGGGATGGGAGCCCGCGGTCGCCGCCTTGACGATCATCACCACGAGCGCGGCGACGCCCAGGGCGGCGCCGATGCCATGCGTGATGGAGTTGGCGATCTCCTCGCCGAGCGTATAGCGCGGAAGCGAACGGCATCCAGCCGTTTTGGAGGCAGCCGCGGTCGAGACTGCGGCGCGCGCACCATGACCGGTCAAACGGAGCAGGCGCTGCGAACGCGATGCGGCGTCCGCGCGCGCTATGGGAACAGGGGCAGCCGCGGCGTCGGACCGCGGCTGTGTACTGTCACTCGCGTCAGGCATGAGCGTTAATCGTCCTCCAAAGACTACATTTAGTTCTCAGTACTATACCAAATGTGCCCGACGCCGCATCGAGCGGCGGCACCGGGCACGTTCTCATCATGGGACCGCTACTCGCCGAGGCCGCCCGAGACGGGCTCGTCCATGCCCAGCTCGCGCAGCTTGGAGCGATAGGCGGCGGCGATGACGTCGACGCATCCCTGGCGACCGAGCTTGGATCGGTTGACCACGATGTCCTTCCCGTCCGTCATCTTCCACTTACCGGCCGAGTAGCGCTTGTAGAAGAGCTCGCGGGCGCGCTGCATCTCGCGTACCAGCTTCGCGCCCTGGCGCTTGTTGAGCCCGCGCTTGCCGCGCACGATCTCCACGCGGTCATCGAAGGGCGCGGTCACCAGGACCGCGATGTGGTTGGGGTTGTGGCGGAGAAGGTAGTCTGAGAGCCTGCCCTCGATAATGCAGCTCTGCGTCGCACCAAGGTCGACGATGACCTGGGACATGCTGCGGAAGAGCTTATCGGAAAGCGTGCGGCTATCGACGCGGTCGGGCAGGAACGCCATGAACTCGGCGGCCATCTGCTCGTCGTAGTCGGCCATCTTGTCGACGGTCTCCCCCGCGCGCATGGCGGAGCGGACGAGCAGCTCGTTGTCGTACAGCGGAATGCCCAGCTGCATGGCGAGCATCTTCCCGATCTCGTGCCCCTCCGCGCCGAAATCGCGGGCGATGGTGATCACGACGGGCTGTCCGGCTCGCTCGGCCTGGTCGGCCGCGACCCGTGCCTCGATTGCATGCTTGATGAGTCCCATGTTCGATGCGCCTCCCTTAGGCTGCCACCACGCTGCGCTGGTACCTACGCACCAGCAGCGAGATGCCGAAGTTGAGAATGAAGTACAGCGCGAAGACGAATCCGTACAGCATCAGCACCTGGCCGAGGTCGGTGGCCTGCGCCATGACGACCTTGGTGGTGTACATGAACTCCGCCACGTTGATGCCGGCGAGGTACGAGCTGTCCTTGATGACCGTCGTGCACTGGCTGAACAGGGCGGGGATGATCGTCTTGAAGGTCTGCGGCAAGATGATGTAGCGCATGGTGGCGAAGAAGCCGAAGCCCTGGCTGCGCGCCGCCTCGAACTGGCTCGCCGGAATCGAGTTGAAACCGCCGCGGACGATCTCGGCCATGACGGCGGAGGTGAAGATCGTGAACGCGAGGACCGACAGGAACACGTCGGAGCCCTTGACCGTGAAGTAGATGAAGAGGATCCACAGCAGGTTGGGGGTGCAGCGGAACAGCTCGATGTAGATGCTCACGATCCAGGAAAGCGGACGCAGCTTGCCGGTGCAGTACTGCTTGACCATGGCCAGGATCGTACCGAGGACCAGCGAGAAGATGATGGCGAGAACGGAGATCTCGATCGTCTTGAGAAAACCGTTCATGATGAAGCCCAGGTTGGCGGCGTTGAAGAGTTCCATGTCCTTTTACGCCTCCTTCGCGGGCTCGGGCGTGATGCCGGGGATCACCTTGGCGCGGGGGCGCTTCTTGGAGCGCTTCTCCAGGTACTGGACGAGGACCGCCAGCGGGAAGCAGATCAAGAAGTACATGAAGCAACACAGGATGTAGCCCTGCAGGTAGCCGTAGGTCGACACGAAGTTGTCGGCGTTGTACATCAGGTCGCCGCCGGCGATGAGCGCCAGGACGGAACTGTTCTTGACCAAGTTGAGCGCCTGGTTGCACAGCGGGGGCAGGATGACCTTGAAGGTCTGAGGAAGGATGATGTACATGTAGGCCTGCGGGCGCGTGAAGCCCTGCGAGAGCGCCGCCTCCATCTGGCCGCGGGGCACGGACTCGATGCCCGTGCGGATGACCTCAGAGACATATGCGGCGTGGTACAGGCCGACGCCCATGAAGCCGAGCACGAAGGCGGGGATGCGGATGGGCATCGCGGCGCCGGTGAGCGCCTGCAGGATCTGGGGCCCCGCCATGTACATGAAGAACACCTGCACCGGAAGCGGGGTGTTCTGGTAGAACTCGACGTATACGCGGCTGATGGCGCGCAGCACGCGCGAGCGCGTGGTCGAGAACACGCCCAGGACCGTGCCCAGGATGAGAGAGAGGGCGAGGCCCGCCAGGACGACCTTGAGCGTGAAGAGGAAACCCTCCCAAAGGGGCCCTGATTCAGCGAAGGTCAACTCCCATCTCATGGGATCGAGGAGTCCTTCTAACATAAACGTTCCTTCCGGTATGCCGATACGAACCATGCGCCCGAGCGGAGCCGATCCACCCGGGCGCGTGCATCACGATGCGCTTGACCTGACGGCGGTCAGGAGATTAGAGCAGGCCCCAGGCCTTGATGTCCTCTTCGATCCAGCCGTTCTCGAGGAGGCCCTTGACGGTGTCGTCGACCACCGGGGACAGGTCGCAGCCCTTCTTGGTGGCGATGCCGTAGTCCTGGGCGCCGAACTCGATCTCGGGCTGGAGCAGCTCGCAGTCGTCGGTGGTGTAGCCCTTGAGCGTGGAGCGGTCCATCGCGAAGGCGTCGATGTTGCCGGCGTCGAGCGCGGACTTGATGGACGGGTAGTCGGGGAACTCCTGGAAGGTCGGGGCGGCGTCGAAGCCCTCGTCCTTCAGCATGGTCGTGACCATCTCCTTGGTGTTGGAGCCCTGGGAGACGCCGATGATCTTGCCATCGAGGTCGGCCATGGACTTCATGCCCGCGGCCTTCTTGACCAGGATGCCGACGTGGTCGGTGCGGTAGGGGGTGGAGAAGTCCCAGTCCTCCTTGCGCTGCGGGTTGATGGTGTAGGTCGCGCAGATGATATCGAGCTGGTCGTTATCGATCAGCGGACCGCGGGTCTTGGGCGTGACGTCGGTGAACTCGACGAGCTTCTTCTCCTTGGCCTCGTCGTAGGAGACGCCGAGGACGGCGGCGGCGACCTGGTAGCACAGGTCGATCTCGAGGCCCTCGTACTCGTTGGTGGCCGTGTTGAGGTAGCCGTAGCCGATGACGTCCTTCTTGACGCCGGCCTTCAGCTTGCCGCGGCCCTTGATCGCGTCGACCTTGGAGGCGCCGGCATCGTCCTTATCGGAACCGGAGCCGCAGCCGGCGAGCGAGCCGGCGCCGGCGATACCGAGGGCGGACAGGCCGAGGGCCTGGACGAACTTGCGACGAGACATATCCATTGTGGTACCCCTTCCATTGGTACGGTTCGGCTGCAGGCGGGAGCGCCCGTGCCGGGAGAGACGAAACGCGGGCGCTAGTGCAGGATCTTCGCGAGGAAGTCGCGGCAGCGCGGGTTCTGCGGGTTCTCGAAGAAGTGCTCGGGCGTGCCCTCCTCGAGGATCTGGCCGTCATCCATGAAGATGACGCGATCGGCGACCTGGCGGGCGAATCCCATCTCGTGCGTCACGCACATCATGGTGATGTTCTCCTGCGCGAGCTCGATCATGACGTCGAGGACCTCCTGGACCATCTCGGGGTCCAGGGCGGAGGTGGGCTCGTCGAAGAGGATGATCGGCTGCTTGGTGCACAGGGCGCGGGCGATGGCGACGCGCTGCTGCTGGCCGCCGGAGAGGTTCTGCGGGTACTCACCGGCCTTCTGGGCCAGGCCGACGCGCTCGAGCGCGGCCATGGCGACCTTGTTGGCCTCCTCCTTGCTCTTCTTCTGGAGCTTGATGGGGGCCAGCGTGAGGTTGCCGAGCACCGTCATGTTGGGATAGAGGTTGAACTGCTGGAAGACCATGGAGCTGTACTTGCGCGCCATCTCCAGGTGGTTCTTCTTGGTCAGGGGGGTGCCGTCGATGACGACCTCGCCCGTCGTGGGCTCCTCGAGGTAGTCGACGCAACGGATCAAGGTTGACTTACCGGAGCCGGACGGACCGATGATGACGAGCTTCTCGCCCTCCTTGACCGTGAGGTTGATATCCTTGAGGACGTGCAGGTCGCCGAAGTACTTGTTCAGCCCCTTGATCTGGATCATGTCGGCCATGTAGCCTTCCCCTTCCGTATCGCCCGGCCCCATCCCGCGATGACGCGGCGTCACCGAGGCTTGCTTTATTCTACTAATGCATATGCTGCATCGATGATCGCGGCGCAATCGGCACGGCGCTTACAGCGGAATCCAAGCGCGTCAGCTGCCGCGATACGTAGATATCTGTTTCGTATCCCCCATTCTACGTGGAAATAACCCTATGCGCCTAGCGCCCCCACAGAGAAACCGCAGGATGCGAGCGGGCGCGGCGGTCGGCGATCGGTCCGATAGGGCCCGGGTCGCCGACCGATAAAGCGAACGGGGCCGCATCGGGCTCCCCGCCCGTGCGGCCCCATTCGGGAATCCGGATATCAGATCGGCGCGCCGGCCCTATGCCAAGCGGGCGCCGACCTCCTTGGCGGCCGCCGGCTTGTCGAAGTTCCCGCCGGTCGCCGCGGTGAGGGCGCCCATGACGCGGCCCATGTCCTTGCGGGAGGTGGCGCCGACCTCGGCGATGACCTGGTCGATCAGCGCGGCGAGGGCGTCGCCGGAGACCTGCTCGGGCAGGAGGCTCTCCAGGATTTCGACCTGCTCGGCGAGGGTGTCGGTGCGCTCCTGGTTGTTGCCCGCCTGGCGCGACATCTCGAGCGTCTCGGTGGTCTGCTTGATCAGGCGCTTGATCATGCCGTTGACGTCTTCCTCGGTGGCGTCGCGGCGCTCGTTGACCTCGATGTTCTTAACCTCGGCCATAACCTGTCGGATGATGGACAGGCGCGTCTTCTCCTTGGCCTTCATGGCCGCCACCATCTGCTCGCGCAGCTCTTCGTTGGTCATCGGTTGCTCCCTGTCGGTAGTCTCTTGTCGTTACTCGGAATCGGCGGACGCGCCGGCGTCCTCGGTCTTGGACTCCCCCGCCTTCTCGGCGAGCTTGAGGTCCACGTTGTAGGGCACGTCGGACGGCATCTTGTTGATCTTGATCTCCGCCTTCTCGGTGTACTCATTCAGCCACTTGTCATAGGCGGCGGACTCGGCGCGCGTCTTGATCACGTTCGAGATGTAGTCGCGGTACTCCTCGGGCAGCTGGTCGACCGAGGTCGCCTCGCCATCGACCTTGAACGCGTCGGTGCACAGGATGATGTGGTATCCGTAGTCGGTCTCGACGATGCCGCTCATTTCGCCCTTACCGAGCTTGGACAGGGCGTCCTGGTACTCGGGGACGAAGGAGGTCAGCTTGTCCCAGCCCACGTCGCCGCCGTTCTTCTTGGACCCGGTGTCGTCCGAGTTCTCCTTGACGGCGTCCTCGAAGCTGATCTCGCCCGCGTTGATCTTGTCCAGGATGCCCTGGGCCTTTTCGCGGGCTTCCTTCTTCTGCTCGTCGCTCGCATCGCTGTCGACCTTGATGAGCAGGTTGGAGGAGCGGCGGCCGTCGTTCAGGGTGGCGGCGTTCTCGTTGAAGTAGTCCACGACGTCGCCATCGGCGGGGTCGTCGACGGACGAGACCTTCTCGCGCAGCTTGGTGTTGGCGATGCTCGAGCGCAGCGTCTCCTTATAGGTCTCCTCGGTGTATCCGATCTGCTTGAGGAAGTCGAGCATCGCGTCGCGGCCGCCGTAGCTCTGGGCGGCGTCGTCGAACGCGCGGTCCAGATCCTCGTCGCTGACCTCGATGCCGTACTCCTTGATAGCGGTGGTGACCAGGAACTCGCGCGCGATGCCCTGGATGATGTCGTCGCGATACGACTCGGGGGTCTGGCCCTGGTCGACCAGGAACTTGGCCCAATCCGCGTCCTCGGTGTAGCCGGCGGAAGTGCGGTAGCTCATGACCTGCCTGGTCACGGTGTCCTCCGTGATGTTGGTGCCGTTGACGGTGGCGGCCACGCCGCCCGTCAGCTCGTAGGGCTGCTCGCTCTTGGCCTCGTTGAGGATGCCCGAGCAGGCCATAGCGGAGACGGAGAGCAGCATGGCGGCGCAGCCGACCGCGACCAGCGCGATCTTGGCGCCGCGGCCGAGCTTCTCCTTAGCCTGGGCCTTCTTCTCCGCCTTGGTGGGCTCGGCGGCCTCCTTGGGCTCTCGCTTCACCTTCATGTCTTTCATGACCATGGGTCTCTCGCTTCCATGTTGCGATGTGCATTCGTGCGATGCCCGCTCGCGCGGGCCCTATATAGCAAAAACGCGAGGGGCCCTCATGCTCCTCGCGCTCTTGTCTCATGGTGGGCCGTCAGGGGTTCGAACCCTGGGCCTTGGGATTAAAAGTCCCCTGCTCTGCCAGCTGAGCTAACGGCCCGCAGATGGCATTGTACCACGGCATCGGCTGAGCGCTCGCGCGCGATGCCATCCGAAGAAAATCATGCTACGAAGCGCGCTCGACCTCCCGGACGCACTCCGCCTTGATGGTGCCGACCAGCTCCTGCAGCGCATCGACCACATGGGGTCGGATATCGCCGCCGATGAGGACGAGCATGATGTCGTCGCCGACCTCCAACTCGCCCTCGTTGAGCCACACGCGCACGTACTCGATGCCGGGCATGGCCCGTGCGGCGTCGGTCGCCGCCCGGACGCGGTCCGCGTCGTAGCCGAACTCGAGCCGCGCGACCCGTTCCCCGGCGTCGACGCCGCCGTGCTCCGCCAGCCGGACCTCGGCCTTCGGCGTCTCGCGCACGGTACCGTTATGCACTAGGTACATCCCGCACCGGCGAAAGGCCGGATCGCGCTTGGCTTCATCGAGCCATGCGTCGACCGAGGGCATCTTCCGTGCCATGCGCACGCTCCTTTCGCGCTACTGGCGCTCGATGGTCTCCTCCAGGGAGCAGACCATGACGGCGCGGGTGGTGCGGGGGATGACCTCGCCGGCGCACGTCACCAGGGACAGCACCTGCTTGGTCCCAGGGATGCGCTCCTCGGCGTCGGCGGCGACGGACTTCGCCTGCTCGAGGGTCTGCTCGAGATACTTCTCGAGCGTCAGCTCGCCATCGAAGTTCGCGCGGCGGGCGTCCACGTACTCGTCGACGACCTGCGCGGTGAACAGGGGCTTGAACACGAAGGTGCTCTCACGCGTGATGTAGTAGACCTTGTCGAACTTGTCGAAGGCCTCCTGGCTCGAGAGCGTGTCGTCGATGATCTTGAACATCGAGCCGTCGTACATGTGATGGCCGTACAGCGTCGTCTGCTGGTCGACCACGCCCGGGGCGGTATCGTCCATATCCATGAAGATCGAGCCCGAGCCGTTGCCCGAGAGGTCGAACAGCTTATAGAGGTACTTATCGTTGTTGGTGGTCTGCACGACGGGATAGCTGATCACCGTATCGGGCACGTAGATCCAACCGACCACGTCCGGGTTGATCTTGGCCAGCTCGTCGAAGTCGACCGCGGGGACGTTGTCCCCCTCGGAGTCCTGGACGGCATATTGCTGCAGGTTCTCGTAGGTCGACTGCGCGGCGCGATAGCCCAGCTGAGCCTTGACGAACATGCCTCCGGCCACGAGCAGGAGGACGACGCCCACGACGATCAGCACCGTCGACAGGAAGTTGCGCCCGCGGCGGCGGGGCGGCTCGGGGTCGGACGCGTAGGGGCCCTGCTTGCGCGGGC
>USLT01000008.1 GCA_900555585.1 uncultured Collinsella sp. | reverse complement strand
AGACCCGCCCGCGCCAACGTCGTAGCTCGCCTGGATGCTCGCGTTGCGTGACTTAACGAAGTCCTCCACGTCACCCCAGCCGCGCGTCATGCCGTCGAGCAGACCGCCCATGATTAGCTCGCCGTTCTTCACGAGCATCACGGCGTCGTAGCTCGGCGGTCCCTTGTGGCTGACAATCCAATCGCCGATGCCGCCGACGAAATCGGTGACCTTGCCCCACGCGGACTTAAGGCCGCTGAGCAATCCATCGAGAATCGACTTGCCCGCATCGATTAGCCACGAGCCAGCCCCAGAGAAGAAGCCGGTGATTTTCCCAGGAAGCTCGCCGATGTACCCCATCACGGCGCCGATGCCGTTGGAAACGCCAGTTTTGATTCCCTCCCAGATGGAGCCGACGAAGCTTTTCAAGCCGTTCCACGCGCCGTTCCAGATGCCCTTTATGGCGCCGAGCACGGAGCTGATGACGCCCTTGGCTGCGTTGATGCCAGCAGAGATAAGCGACTTGATTCCTTCCCAGATGGACGATGCGACGGCCTTGATGCCTTCCCACGCGCCAGCCCAATCGCCGTTGATGATTGCGAGCACGGTCGTGATTACAGCGTCGATGACGTTCATCACCGTCGTGATAAGGGTCTGGATGAAGGGCCATACAGCATTGACCACGCCCATGATTGCCGTCATCGCCGTGGTCCAGATGAGCTGGATTGTCGGCATGAGCGTCGTGATGAGCGCGGCGATATTGGTGATGACGGGAGCGACGGCGGACATGATAGTCGCGGCGAGCGACGCGAGCAGCGTGATTACCTGACCGACCATCGGGACGACGATGGAGATGACCATCTGCACGATCGGCTGTATCGCAGTCCAAAGAGCCTGGAAGGCTGAGCCGATTTCAGACAGTGCTGGTGCAAGTTGAGCCTGCGCCTGCTCTATAAATGGCTGCAGCGCAGTCCCGACCTCCACCATCTTGTCCATGAAGATGCCTACGCCAGCGCTGAGCGCCGTGAAAGCGCCCTCGACAAGAGGCGTGATGCTGTTGATTGCGCCCGTGATGGCGGGCTGCAGCTTAGCCAGCACGTCACCGATGCCGCCGACGAAAGCAGCCCGCATGTTTCCGATGGAGCCTTCGAAAGTCTTCGTGGATTTCGCCGCCTCTATAGCGGCGTCCTCGAATCCAAGGTCCATGATTGCCTGGTTGAATTCCTCGGCTGTAATCTCGCCCTTAGACATAGCGTCACGGAAATTGCCAGTGTAGGCGCCGTTCTTGAGCATGGCTTCTTGTAGCTTGCCCGATGCGCCGGGGATGGCGTCCGCGAGCTGGTTCCAGTTCTCCGTGGTTAACTTTCCAGCGCCCGCCGTCTGCGTGAGCACGAGGCCCACGCGCGAGAACGTCTCGGCGTTGCCGCCCGCCACGGCGTTGAGGTTGCCCGCTGCCTCGGCGAGCTTGTCGTATCCCTTGACCGAGTTCGCGGCGAGCTGCGCGGTGATGTTCTGGATATCAGACAGAGAGTACACGGTCTGGTCCGCATACTTGCGCGTCGATGCCGTAAGGCGCTCCACCTCGTCTGCCTTGCCCGCGAACTCAAGCGTGCTCTTGAACTTCTGCGTCGCGTCCGTCGCAGACGCGGCCTCGCCGACGAGCTGCGAGAAGCCGACGGCGGCGAGGATCGGTCCCGCGACCTTCGCGATGCCGCCGAGCGCGGACATGATGCCGCTGCTCCCGCTCTTCGCACCATCTGTCAGACCGTCGCTGAGATGCTTGCCCATCTTCTTGCTGGGCTTGTTGACGTTGATTCCGTCAAGCTCGTTTTGGATGCTTTTGCCCGCTCCTTTAAGCGTTGGGATTAGGGAGAGATAGGCGGTCGCCAACTCAGTTGCCATCGGCCACCTCCGTGAATCCTAGTTTTTGATTGATGAAGTCCAAATCGGTCGCTTGCAGCTTGCGCCCCACCCTCGCGCGGTCGGCGGGCGTCGGGAGCGGCTTCGGGGGCCTGCGCCCCTTCGCGCCGTCCTCCGTGGACTGCCACGCGATGACGCGCAGCGTGTGTTCGATGCGCCAGAGCAGGTAGTCGGTCGCGCCCCACTCGGCCTCGGGATTCAGGGCGAGCGCCGTCCTGCTGTCGGCTGGCAGCTGCTCCATGAGCACGGCGGCGTGGCGGCGGCTGTAGTCGGTTCCCATGCGGTCCAGGTCCAGGCCGTAGTACTGCTGGAAATCGGCTCTCAGCTCACCGCCGTACCGCTTAAGCGCAAGGGCAAGCCCGATTAGTTTTTTGCGTTGACAGCCTCGATAACCTCCGCCATGAATGCGCTCATGGCCTCGTTGGTCAGCCTGCCGTCGTGCTTTGCTCGAAGCTCGCGCTTGATGCGGGCGAAGTCGGCGCCGAAGACAAGGCGGTACATCTTCACCGCAGCGGCGGTCTTGGCGCCATCGTCGGCGTCCTCGTCGTAGAGGTCCGCAATGCACTCGGTGATTTCGAAATCGTCGAAGGCGTCGGCGGTGACCTCGACCTTGATGCCGTCCACGATGGTCGGCTTATCGGGCTTCGCCATGGCTACTCACCCGTCTCGGTGGACTCGAACCAGTCGGTGTAGTAATCGCCGCTGGTCGAGTCCTTGTACGCGGTGAAAGTGGTCTCGCGGCCGAAAAGCTCGCCCGCCTTCACCGCGAGGTCTCCCAGCTCGGTCGGCTGCGCGTCGTGGATGAGTCGGCGCCAGCGGCGACCGTTCTTAAGCACGCACTCGGCGACGTAGATGGCGCGCTCGGGGTCATCGCCCTTGACGTGGACGGTGAGCTTGCCAGCCGTGTCCTCCACGTTCTTCTCGCCGTACTGCACGGCAAGCGTGCCCTTCTTGACCTCGGCAAGCGTCGCGGTGAAGGTTTCGGAATGAGAGGACTTGGCGGAATGGATGGTCTCGCCGTTCATATCCTTGATTTCCTCGCGGTCGCTCTCAGTCGAGAACGTCAGACCGTCTTCGGACAGGAAGCCCAGAACCTTGAACGCGGGGTCGAGTGATCCGTCAAGGTCGGTTGGCTTGGTGGAGCCGAGCGGGGCGCGGAA
This sequence comes from uncultured Collinsella sp., assembly GCA_900555585.1. Taxonomy (GTDB): domain Bacteria; phylum Actinomycetota; class Coriobacteriia; order Coriobacteriales; family Coriobacteriaceae; genus Collinsella. The sequence goes on along the minus strand of USLT01000008.1, from coordinate 11,959 downwards.
GAGGTAGCCGCCCGCAAGGCCCGTGCCGTCGGAGACGTTGTTCACGTCGTTCTTCTTGGCTTCGGATTTAGCCATGTGTACCTCCAAAAAAGAAGCCCGCTCGCGCGGGCCGTCGTCAGTAGGTGATTTGTATGAGCGCTTGGTAGCGCGGGGTGCCGCTTTCGAGGTCATCGAATCGGTAGCCTCCCTCCAACGTCGCGGAGCCGATGGCCCCGCACGCGTAGCAGATTGACGGCAGCTTTGCGGCCAGCGCGTCGAACAACTCGCGCGCACGCCTGCGGGTCGCCGCCCAGCACTGCACGGCGATGGTGGAGGTTGCGAGCGCGCCAGAGTGAGCCGTGGTCGTGCCCGTCAGCTCCACGCTGTAGAACTCGGCGGGTCGCGTTTCTGGAACGTCGATGTAGACCTCGGCGGGCAACTCGCCCAGCACGCGGCGGAACTCCCTCTCTACGTCCATCAGCGACCAGCCCCCAATGCCTTGATCAACGTGTTGTGCTTGTTGTTGTTATTGACGCCATGCGGCGACGCCGTTCCGACAATGCAGCGGGCGCGGTTCATGCCGTTCTTGGTGTTCGCGGAGAACGGCGGGTTGCGCAGCGTGTCCTCGCTCGCCATGGCGCACGCGGCCCGCGCGATGGACTGCCCGCGTCGGTCGAGTTCGTCTGACACCGCTCCGCTCATGAGGATCGAGCGGGCGCCCGCGCTGTTGATGCGAACCTTCGTCTTAGCCATCGACGCGCTCGACCTCCACCCTCATCCACCATGCCGTGGGGCAGTTCTCGCGGCATGGCTGCGGGTCACCCATCACGGCGAACTCGCGCCCGCCGATTACCACGCGGCAATTGCGGAGCGGCTTGTCGTAGCCCTTCGGGAAGGCCAGCGTGTATGCCACGCGGTCTGCGTCGGGGCGCGCGTTGGTCGCGCTGTCGACGGTCGCACCCGGACACACGAGAACGTTCTGCACGGTCTCGCGCTCGGTAGATTCGACGCGCTCGCCGTCCACGTAGGATGCGGTGACGCGCACGACCTCCACGCTCTGACCCTTCAGCAGCCCGCGCATCATCGCGCACCGCCCGTGAGGTCGCAGAATCCGACCATGCCGCCGCCGATGCCCAGCGCGTCCTTCTCCACCTGCGTGAGGTAGAGGTCGCCGTGCGGGTTGGCGTAGGTCACGCTCGCGGTCATGCCAGCAGCGCCCTCGCTGTACTGCGAGATTCCGCCCATCCCCGCTGACGCCATGGCGCGGTAGACCATGGCGCACGCGGTGGAGGTCAGCAGCGACGCCGACGCGGTGCCGCTCGGCTGCATGGACTCGATTAGGTCCGATGCGTCACCGAGCAGCACCTCGATTCGCTTCTTGTCGGCGGGGTCGGCGGCGTATCGCGCGGCGTAATCATCGAAGAATGCGTATGCCGCCATTATTCCTCCTAGGAAATGGTGCCCTTGATGATGTAATCCTTGACCTCGGGGAAGAGCAGCATGCCAGTGAGAACGTTGGTCTCGGTGGACACGTGGTCGTATGCGGGGGCATGGGAAACGCCGATAAGGCCGTTCGCGGACTGGGTGTAGGCAAGACCGCCCTGGGCCAGCTCTGCGAAGTCGATGCCGAAGACGTGAATGTTCTCGGCGGGGGTGGCGTACATCTTGCCCTTCTGCACCTGGGAGGTCAGGAAAACGTCGGTCATGCCGAGGAAGTTCTGCAGGTAGGTCAGGCCGAAGACGTTCTGAGTGGTGATGGGCGCGGCGCCGAGGTAGGCGGCGGCGTCCTCGCGGCTGATGAAGTGGATGATACGGCCAGAACCGTCACCGTTCTTCTCCATGGTGTCGCCGAGCTTCGCATCGACGTTGGCGGCGGCGAGCTGCAGGCCCTTGCCCGTGGCGGTGCCGGTGCCCTTCTCCAAGAAGGTGAAGAACTCCTTGATGATCTCGGCGCGAATGAGCGAGAGCATCTTCTGGTCGGTCTTCATGACGGCGTTGGCGTAGCCAGCCTTCTGGATGGCGGCGGCGGTGGTCATCTTGCGGTACGGCTTGGCCGTGACCTCGCCGACGGTCTCCCACTCGGTGCCGAAGGTGGAGAGCGCAACCTCGTCGCCCTCGACGTAGGCGGTGCCGGAGGAAGAGCCGGTGGAGAACGTGCCGGTACCGGGGAGCGTGGTGGTGGCGTCGGTCTTGGCGTTGTTCAGGGTGCCGGTGACCTTCAGCATCTTGAGCGCGGTGCCGGCGGCGATGCGCTCCACGCCGAAGATGCCGAGGATTTCGGCGAGTCGGTCGGAATCGCCCTTGAAGTTCTTGATGAACTCCTGGTCGAGGGATGCGTTGACGGCCGCGGCCTTGGTGATGTTTGCGGGTACTGCCATGATGGCTCCTTACTGGTAGAGGTTGATGTGCTCGGCGCGTGCCATGACGCGGGCGAGCGGGTCTTCAATCTGCTCGATGGAATCGGCAGTGATCGCGGGGGCTGCATTCGCTCCGCCGTCCGTGACGGACGGGTAGAGATTTCGCGCCGCGTAGCTCGCGGCGAGCTTGTCGGCATTTGCCGTGATGCCGTCCTCGTCCTCGGCGCTCATGGCGGCGAGAATGTCGGCGTCCACGCCCTTCTCGGCTGCGATGCGCGAGACGGCGAGCCTGCGATTCGCGGCGTCGAGTTCGCCCTGGAGCTTCGCGGCGTCGGCCTTGGCCTCGTCGGCTGCGGCCTGCGCGTCGGCGGTCTGCTGGGCGAGCGCGTCGTACTGCTTCGCCTTGTCCGCATTGCTCTTCGCGCGACCCTCCCACTTGCGGGAGGATTCGAGCAAGGCGTCGTACTTGGCTTGCAGTTCAGCGAGCGCGTCGGCGTTGGTCGGCTCGGTCTGCTGCCCCTCCACCTGCACTGGGGTGGCGGTCGGCTCGGCGTTAGGCATATTGTCCCCTTCCTGCGCCGTGCGGCGCGTCGGTGTAGCCCGTGCGGGCATGAGAAAAGCCGCCCTGCTGGACGGCTGGATATGAAAAAAGCGGCTCCCGTGCGGGGACCGCCTTAGTCAACGGGTTTGGACAGCGCGTGAACCATCGCACGCTCGCGCTCCGACAGCTCCCATTTATGGGCTGCGGCTCGCTCTGCTACGGCTCGCTCTGCTACGGCTCGCTCTGCTACGGCTCGCTCGCTCAAAAGCAGCCCGCCGCCGAAAATGACCTTGCCGCCCTGTGCTTCGAGCTTGCTTATGCGGATGCAATCGGAGCGCCGCACTTGGAACGGCGTGTGATGCGCCGCGAACCATTGGAGTTTCGCAGCGGTCAGTACCTCGTCGGGGTACTCGTATTTCGGTAGCTTCTTCGTCGTGCGGCTCTTAATCTCGTCCATCTTCGTGTTGATGCGGTCGCCCAGCTCGGGGCACGATTCCGCGACGATGTCGCCGCCCATGTTCGTGACGAACGCCGTGCGGACGACCGCGCCATTGGCATACGTGATGTTCGCGTCGCAGATGATGTGCGTGAACTCGGTCGTGAGCGCACCGCTGAACGCCGTGAGCGACGGGGCGAAGATGAAGAACTTGATGCCGTTGTCGCGGTAGAAACGCTTGATGCGCTGCAGGATGGAGAACGGCGGGTTGTCCACGACGCAGCACCCATCTGGGTAATCGAAGCTCTCGAAGTCACCGCCAGGGTAGAACGGTCGCACCATGTCGGCGCGGTCGATGCCGAAGCGCTCCGTGACGTAATCCGCCACCACGTCGTAAATCTCGGGCGGCGTGTAGCAATCGTCCGTTGTCTTCTTCGGCTTGAACTTCTCCACGAAGCCGTCGTAATCCTCGAACTTGAGCTTGCTTTGGGATGTGGCTCCCATGCCCCTCCTTTTCATATGAAAAAAGCCCACCGTGCGGCGGGCGATTCCCCAAAATTGACGCGGCGTTGCGTGTCTACCGCGCTGCGCTTTCCGATGAGCGCTAACGCCCTCCCACGGGGCTTTGCTTATCTGAATTTCTTCTCGAAATGCTTTATCGCGTCTTTCATGCGCTTACTTTGCATCTGCTCAGATTTGTAGCCATACGTTCTGCCAACGATGTTGAATCGTCTAATAAGCTCGTCATGGCTGTTGGCGCCATCTAGATAATTGCGCACATCATCGAAGCTGTGAAAATCGATGTGCCGCTTTCGCTGCGAGTCATATGCAAACGCCTCATACTTGCTGACACGGTTCTTCCCATGCGAACGACTAGCCGACTCGCTCAGGTGTCGCATGCGCTTTGCATACTCCTCGTCTGGGTCTGCTCCGCTCTTCTCGGCTCTCGCCTCGGCGTCGGCCCATTCGAGGTCATGCCAGCGCTCTGCTATCTCGTCGGGGTCGTAGCCCTCCACGCCGCCGCCCCAGCTGCATACAACGCGGCAGTCGCAGTCGTTGTGGTAGTGGTCCACGGCGCCAGCGTTGCGCTTCGAGCTGTACACGAAACCACGGCTCGCGAGCATCAGGCAGAAACGGCACGTCTCGGACCCGCTCGGGACTCGCGCGTACTTCGGTCGCAGCGGGTCGCGTGCGGCGTTGGCGGTCATGGTGGTTCCCGCCGCTCGCTTTATCTCGTAGTCGATGCGCGACAGCACCAAGCGCTCGAATGCGTCGTAATCGCCGCCGTTCACCTTGTCGACGAATGCGCGAATCGCGCCCTCCGTAGCAGCTGGGTCCCTGTCAGCCGTTGCGATGGCCCCAAGCTTCTCTCCGACTGCAATCTCGCGCGACACGTCGAAGAAGTCAGCCGCCGCCTGCCCAGCCGCCAAGCCGTAGTTGTCAAGCACGGCATTCACCACGTCAACCACGGCGTCTCGGCACGCTGACACGTCGTTCCAATCAAGCTCCTTGAGCACGCGGGCTACCTTCGCCTTCGCGTCGGCGGAAATGCCGTTGATTTCCTTCGTTAAGAAGTCGAGCGCGGCGCGCGGAATCTGCGCCACGGCTTACCCCTCCACCGGTTCTGAGGTGGTGGAGGTGGGCTTTGCCCCGCCCATGATGGCGAGCAGGGCGCGTTGGTTCTCGCCCGCCTTGAGCTGCGATGCGACGCTCTCCACCTCGGACGGCGTGAAGCCCTGTCCGCGCAGGAACTCGCGCGTCTGGGCGAAACCTTCGAGGACGCCAGCGATCTTCACGTAGGCGTCGGCGGTGGAGGCGAGGGATGGCCGCATGGGGTTCTTGAAGTCCGGCATGACGGTTAGTTGCTCGTCGGTGAGCTGGTCCAGCGTCTTGTTCTCAGCGACCGCCATGGCCATGAGCGCGACGTTCCGCATGCTCTCGCGGTTCGTCTCGATGCAGTCCTCGGCGGCAACGCAGATGTCCTCGCGCTGCGCGGCGATTGCCTCGGCGCTCGCGGGGTTGTCCTGCACGATGCCGAGCGAGTTGAGCGGGACGCCAGTAGCCCCGCTGAAGAGCTTTGCATACGTCGCGATCGAATCGATGTAGGGCTGCGGGCTGGACGCCTGCAGGCGCTTGTAGTCGGGGACTTGCCCACTCTTCGGGTCGCGCGTCGCCATGAATAGCGAGGTCATCATGACACTGAACTGCTGGCCCTGCATCTGCTTGAACTGCGCTTCCGTAAGACCAGTCAGAATGTCCTTCGGCGTCGCGTACAGCGCCCCGCTGACAGCCATGTAACGCAAGGTGCGCTGCACCTCGTCCACGTAGTAGCGCACGGCGGGCGTGATTCGCGTCTGACCGAATGGCTTGGAGCCTGTAGGACGAAAGCAGAACGCCTCCATCATCGGGCGGTCGAGCGGGGTGGGGTTGCTCGCCGCGCTCCACTTGCCCGCGTCGTATTGCGTGATGACGACCACGCGGCGCGAAAGGTGGAGGTTCACTTGCACCGGAACTGGCGCGTTGGGACTCCACTTCGTGCGCCGCGAATCCGCGATGACGAAGCCAGCCGCGATGCGCTGCGCTGCCACGTCCCATATAGCCGCCGCCGTCTCGGCTGTGTGCGTGCGGACCGCGACGGAATCGCCGACTCGCTGCACGGTGGCGAACATACAGCCGTGGACCAACTCGGAAGCAACGTGGCGGTTGAAGTTGGTGCTAAGCCCGTTCATACGCTCGATGCGGTCGAGGGTCGCGTCGCGGTAATCGCCCGAGAACGTGAAGCCGTTCATTCGGACGCGCTCCGAAACGCTGGTAACCGCCTTCGCCGCCCAGTCGCAGCGCGTCGGAACCTGCACGGTGTCGGGGATGTTGGTGATGCCGATTGGGGGCGTCGGCTGCTTGCACTCGTAGTACTGTTCGAGCAGGTGGTTCGTCGGCTGGTGCTTGGTGTAGACCTCCACCAACTGCTCTAGGGCGAGCTTGGATTCGGCGTCAAGCCCCGCCGCGCTCGTTATGTTTGAAAGCTCTACCATCCCAGCAGCAGCTCCCCTCTCTGGTCTTTATTGGTAGTCATCGCACCCCAATAGGCTAGCGCTGCCGACTCAATCAGGCAGGCGTCGGCGGTGTCGGTTGATTCGAATCCCCATCCGCCTCCACTTCCAATCTTTCTTTTCGTGCACTGAGTGGCGGCGTCGTTGAGAAGCTCTTGATTAAAGTGCTCAAGAGCGCCTTCTTTAACATCATTCGCAATACGCGAAAATGCTGATACCGCATCCGCCGTCTTCGGTCTCTGAATCTCACACGGCGGCACGCCACCCTCGTCGATGAGCCGATCGTGGAGGTTCTGGGCGTTGCCCTGTCCGTCGATGACGATCTGCGCAACATCGTCTTTGCGCTCTGATAGCCAGTTAACAAGCCATGTGATACCGTCGCTCAGCGTAAAGTACCGTATGACCTCCACGTACCCGGGGCCGACGTCTGGTCGGACGCCAACCGATAGACATCCAGTCGCTCCGTCTGGCGAGAACTTAACGGCGAAGACCTTCACGCCATCCTGCGGGGGAGCTGATGTTGCAGCCTTTGCCCATGCCGAAGCGTTAATCGGCTTCTCCACTTTGCCTATCGTCTTCGGATACCACCCCAAGTGCTCCATCGCGAACTTCTCGGCCGTCATCGACTTGGAATCTTTGAGCAGGGCGCTCTCGAGCAATTGGTATCCGAGCGAGGGGTTCGTGGCGAACCACAGATCGCGGTCGCCCACGTCGTCCGGCAGCTCTGGGACTCCCCACTCGTGCATGCAGAAGCCGCGCTCGGGGGATTCGCGCACCATCTTGCGCAGGCGGGTGAAGACCTCGCCCGCGTTGACGCGCTTTGGGTCGGGCACCGTGCCCATGAGGATGGTCTGAGGCGAGCCGTGCGGCGCGGCCGAGTTGAGCGGCGACAGCGCGGCGTCCTGCTCGTCGGTGTAGTCCTGGGCCTCGTCCACGACCACAAGGTCGAACGTTCCGCCGCGCCCCATCTGCGTGGAGCTGCCGCGAGTTCGGAACTCGATGTGCGCACCGTTGGTAAGGTCGAGAACCATCTGGTTGGCACTTGTCGTGTATTTATCAATCAGTCGATTCAGCTCTGGGAATCTCGCGCGTGGGTCGTTCTTGCAATCACCGAACTTTGCACGCAATCGGTCGAACGCCTTCTTCGCCGTCTGGTATTCCTGCGCGGTGTGCAGAATCCACTCGCCGCGCTTCACCAGGCCCCACGTCTCGCGCGGGTCGCACACGCCCGTCTTGCCGTTCTGGCGCGGGACCTCGAGGACGCACAGCGAGTTGAGTAGCCGCCCGTCATCGTCCAGCGCGAGCCAGTCGTTCAGGATGGACGCCTGCCACGGGTGCGGCGGCATGCCGTAGACGCGCGAGAGCTCCACCGCCTGTCTGCCCTCGGTGCGGTCGTAGCTGTCGCACCACGAGTATGTCGGCGTCTGGCAACCGCGCCTAGCCATCGGCCACGCCATTCAGAATCTTCTCAAGCGGCGTCGCGCCGGACTTCGCGGCCTCCGCGTCCTCGAGCGCCTTCAGGCGGTCGATTGCCTCGAACATCCCAGAGGCAAGCGGCTTGATGTCGCGTCCGCTGTCCGTCATGTCGAGCACGCGGGCGTACTTGCGGACCACCTCGCGCGTCACGGATAGCTCGTCGCCATCCCTCCACGCCAGCTCGATGGTGGTGGTGGAATCAGAGAGCGGTTTGTTCTTGGGCATCCGCCGCCTCCTTATTGTGGATTTTGATGTCTAGGTGTGGAACTGCTATGCCGCCGGGGTCTGAGGTGGGGCACCCCCCGGGGGCGGGGGCGTGGGCATCTCCAAGCTCTTCGAGCAGGCTGTCGCTCTTCAGCGCGTTGCACCTGCAATGAGCGAGCCTCGCGTTGCCCATGTTGTTGATTCCGCCTCGCGCGAGTGGAACAACGTGGTCAACAGACGGGTAGCTCGGGCCTGCAACAAACCATCCATCGTCTGTGATATTGAAATCGTTCTTATCGACGAGCTGACCGCATAGATAGCAGATGCCATCATCACGATCGATAAGCTGCGCGAGCGATACACCATCCCCACATACCAAGCGCTCGCGCCTTCGATGCCTTGAGTTCCTTCTGTGGTATCTCTTGGAACATTCATTGCAGCAGAACGTCGGTGAATCGCTGGAGTACCAAGGATTTGATTCTCTGAGCTGCCTGGCTGTGAACACCTTGCCACATTCCCTGCAAACATGCTCGGCATCGAGCCACTTATTGGTTTCATCGTCGCGTTGCTTCGCCTTAAGGAATAGGTTGAACGCTTTCACGAGCTGTTTGTTTCTGCCATTTAATTCACGGGCGGCTTCCATCTCGCGTGCATTGCGCTCCATTCTCACGCGCTCGCACTCGGGGCAGCGCGGCTCGTACCTCATATCGAGCGTGCGCTTGAACACATGCCCGCAGGTCTTGCATCGGAGCGTGCATTGGAAGCGTCGGTTCGATTCAAGTACCTCGAACCTGTCGGCGAGCAAATCGTTTAGTCGCTTGATGCGTGTTGCCTCAGCCTCTTTGGAACGGCGTGCATTGTTGCGAGCTGTAGCGCCTCCGCCTTTACCTGGAGCATATCCGAGTTTGCGAAGATGCTTGGATACGGTTCCCCTGTCTACTCCGTATTTATCTGCTATCTGATAGGACGATTCTCCGCGCCTCGTAAGTTCAAACCACTCACGCGCGGTCTCCTCGGTTATCCGCTTAGTCATTGTCTGCACCTTGTTTCCTGCACCGAACGAGAAAAGCCGTCCACCCGGTGCAGGGAGTGAACGGCTCATCCGTGATATGTGATGCGGTTAGCTGGACCGCTTATCACCAGTTTCTTGAGTTGCTTAGCTCGACCCGCCTAGTCGGCGATTGCTTCGCCCCCTTCGCCGCCGATCGCGCGAACAGCACGAACTCGGCTGGCGACCTCCACGCCCCGAACGCGGAGCGGGCGGCGGTCGCGATGGACTGCACGCGGCCGACGGGCTTGTCGCCCCTCCACTGGTTGCAGCAGCGGTGGGCGGCACGGATGTTCGCGGGGTCTATCGCGCTTCCGCCCTTCGAGATCGGGACAAGCTCGTCTAGTTCGAGCGCGTATGGATGGCGTGCGGGCAGGGCTGTATCTATCGGCATACCGCACATCCAGCAGGCTTGCGGCTGCGATGCCATACGCTTTCGAAGTGATGAGCGTGCGGAGTAGTTCGCGTATCGCGGGTTGCTCGATGGCATCGATTCGCCGCCTTAGATTGGTAATAAAAAAGCCGCCCGCGCGAACGGACGGCTAACAAGGAGGTTGCACAAGACGCGGTTGGAAATTGTCCGTGCGTCTGCACATCTTAGTTATACGCTCTATTTCGCGTGCAGTTAGCTGCATTTGCATGCATTTACCTGCAGGTTTCTGCAATTGTCTGCAGTTTCAGAATAACGACGCCTGCCCCATGCCCTCGCGTGCGGCTGCGATGCCAACCAGGTCCACCCATTCGAGCGCGGCGTCGTGGTCGGAATGCACCTGGCGCTCGCTCATGTCAACGAGCAGCGCGACGTGACGCCAATCCATGCACTCGATGTACCGCGCTTCGAGCACGTCCCCCCATCGCTGCGTTGGATTCGCCGCGCGTACTCCAGCGCACACGGCGCGTGCGTCCTCCACCTCGGAGGTCAGCTGCGCTATCTCGGCTCGCGCTGCGCTCTCGGCATCCATGCGGGCGTCCGTCGCGAGCATGGCGTCGTGCGAGCCTCCACCGCCATGACCTATGACGTCGTAGCGCTGGGCGCGGACAGCCTCGCGGGCGCGCATTGACTCGATGATGCGGTAGCGGCGGTCTATGGCGCGTTGAGCAGCCCGCGCGGACTCGAAATAGCATTTAGCGTCTATGATAAGCCTCCTTGTTTCTTATCTAACACATGTTATCTATTATAGGTTTTGGCAGGTAGATACGCAAAAAGCCCGCGGCACCGAAGCACCGCAGGCATGTTTTAGACGGTTAACTTCTGAATCAGCTTGTCGAGGTACCAGCGCGCCTTCTCCAGGTCCTCAGCTCCGTTCTTTCGGTCGTAGCGCCAGACGTATTTGAGGACGTTGCCTCGTAGGTAGCCCTCGAATTGATCGCGCGGCATTGCGGATTCCATTGCGTCGATGCACTCGATTCCGCCTTGCGTGTAATGCGCTGGCGATGCGACAGTGTCGTTTTCCTGTCGCGACATTGTCGCAGTAGGTTTCGCACCCATGTCGCAGCTATGTCGCACCTCGGTCACCTCAGCACCTCCCTCAGCTCGCCCGCGATTCCGAACTTCACGGCCATGGCCGACGCGGCGCCCGGCCCCATCGGGTGCTCGCCGCTCAGCTCGGACAGCGCCCGCGCCTCGTCGTGCAGGCGGTCGGCGATATCCGCGGGGCTCGAAAGCTTCTCGGCGTCGGTCATTCGTCCACCTGCTCGTGCTCGACGGTCACTTTCAGGACGTCCCCGACTCGGAGCGATTCCCGCATACCGATTTTGAAGGCGAGTTCGGTGTCACAATCGGTCGCCGTGACCTCGATCTTCACCGGTTCGACGCGCCCGAGCACGAAGACGGTCGACTCGATGCTGGTAACCATCAGCCGCATTTCCCTTGGCTTCATTCGCCATCCTCCTTCACGACGCGCGCCCCGCAGTTCGGGCAGTAGTAAATCGGGTCGTTTTGGGTGTGGACCACCGCGCCGTGACACTCCGAGCAGACGTACATGAGGAAGTACTTCGGATTGCCTCGGGCGTTTTCGAGCACCGTCATTCGACACGTCCGCTCCTTCGTCTCAATGAGGTCGGCGAGGCGGTTACAAATCTCGGTAGCGTGGATAGCGCGCCCGAGTCCGCACGCCATGAAGGCATCGTCTATCGGCGCGGGAAGCTCGCCGCTCGCGATGACACTCCATGCTGGTACCTTCTCGTAATCTGCCGCCAGCTCGCGCAGCCTACGCGCCACCTCGCGGCGCTCGCGGTTAATCGGCATGGTGAATCACCTTCCTGCCGCACGCGGGGCAATAGATCGGCGTATTGACGAAGGCGTCTATTTCGGGGATGAAGACCGCGCCCTGAATCGAGCCGCCGCATGAGTCGCACACCCACTCATCGTTCGCTTCGATTAATGCTCCCGTTGTTGTCTCCTCTTCTTGTGGCTCCGCGAGATTCGCAAGGTGGGTGAGGATGTGACCATCGCAGCCGTCGCTTATGACGCTGAATACCCACTCGATGAATGCGCCGTCGCTCATGTTGTCGGTCGAGCCGATGCCCATACGTAGAATCTGGGCGATTTTCTTCCGCTCCTCGTTACTCGGCATCTTTCACCAGCCTCCTCCCACAGAACGGGCAGTACCGGATATCGACGTTCTCGACGCCGCAGATGTATCCGCCGTCGTAGTAGCCCGTCGCGCAGATGCTCGGCATCCCGTCCTTCCATTCGATGCCAACCACGACGCCGTCCTCGTAATCGAATCCATCAACGTCGAAGTCGTGGTTCTCGCCGTCGCAGTACTGGCAGGGCCTAGGCTCGTTCATCGTCGCCACCCGCCCTCGTGTTCCATGCCTCGACGGCGCTGTCGTATGCCTTGCGGTCAGATGTTTTTGCCTCGC
>USLT01000007.1 GCA_900555585.1 uncultured Collinsella sp. | reverse complement strand
GCGTGCTCGACCCGGTCAAGGTCACCCGCACCACGCTGCAGAACGCCGCCTCCGTCGCCTCCCTCATCCTCATCACCGAGGCGACCGTCTCCGACGTGCCGAAGAACACCCAGCTCGAGGACGCCATCGCGGCCGCGACCGCTGGTGCCCAGGGCGGCGGCATGTACTAAGCCGTAAGGTTTAGAACTCCCATAGGAACCCCGGAGGGCTCCTTGCGGGTGTGTTCGAGGCTTTGCCTCTCAGAACACCCTCAAGGAATCCCTCCGGGGTTCTTTGCATATAAGCCATTCGAGTTTGCGTGAGAAAAGAGAGGCTGGTGCGAGCGGTGGCTTTCATGTCTGGTTTGCGCATTCGGACGCCCACAGCGGGGCAATGGGGAGAACGGGTCCCCGACGCTATGCCCGATGCGCAATTCTGCCGACTTTTCCCATCCTTGTCAGACAAGCCAATGTATGCCAGATCGATGGCATTAATGTTGCCTGGGCTTTTATAGTCGTGGCATCCTGGTTATATATCGTGAAGACGGTAATCGATGGGAAAAGTCGGCAAGATTGCATTTTTGAACTCGCAAAAGGCGGATGTGGCGCCTAGTCGAATTCCGCGAGCGCCTCGGAGAGCAACCGGAGTCCCTTGCACAGCGTCTCCTTCGGGGCGCAGTAGCCCAGGCGCGCCCCGCACGGGAGCTCGAAGCGGCTGCCGGGGACCAGGAGCAGCCCGCGGCGCTCCAGGGCGTTCAGGCAGAACTCCTCGTCGCCGACTGGGATGTCCAGGCGCAGGTAGGAGGTCGATACGCCGCGGGGCGGCACCCAGCTCGCGCGGGGCTCGCCCGCGATCCATCGCTCCACGATGGTGCGGTTCTCGAGGATGATCGTGCGGTTTCGCTCGATGATCTGGTCCCGATGGTCCAGCACGTGCACCGCCATGGCGTCGTTGAAGACGCCGCCGCAGATCATGGTGTAGTCCCGCAGGACGCGGATGCGCTCGGCCACCTCGGCGTTCGAGGCGGTCCATCCCATGCGGATGCCGGGCACGGAATAGGTCTTGGACAGCGAGTTGGTCGCGACGCCGCGGTCGTAGAGATCGGCGATCGACGCGTGGTCGCAGCCGTCCTCGAGCGGCAGGTATACCTCGTCCGACAGGATGTAGGCGCCGACGGCATCCGCTATCTCGACGATCTGCTCGAGGGTGCCGCGCGATAGCACGGTGCCGGTGGGGTTGCTCGCGTTGTTGATGCAGATGAGCTTGGTATCGGGGGTGACGATGCGGCGGAGCTCGTCGATATCGGGTTCCCAGCCGAGCTCCTCGTGGATGCGCCAGTAGTCGACGTCTGCCCCGAGGGAGCGCGGCAGCTCGTAGAGCGGCTGGTAGGTGGGGTATTCGGCCACCACGTGGTCGCCCGGCTCGACCAGCGCCATGATGGCGAGCAGGTTGGCGCCCGTCGCGCCGTTGGCTTGCAGGACGTTGTCGGGATCGACGGTGCGGTAGAGCCCCGCGACGCGTTCCTTGAAGGCCGGCGACCCCTCGATCCATCCGTAGTTCATCTTCTCCCGGTCGAGTCGGTCGTAGAACTCCGCGGGGCCGTCGCCGAGCGCGAGGATCTCCTCCTGGGTGAGCGAGGCGATGGTCGACTGCGCGATATCGACGGTCGCATCCTTCTCGTGCACGTTCAGCCAGTCCTCGACGCCGATGGTCGCGATGCGCATAGCTGCCTCCTCGTGGCGGGTCGTTTGGGTCTTCAAAGACGATTGTGCACCCCCGCGGGCCGCGGGCGCTCCAGGTTTCTCCCCACCTGTAGAATCGGTGCCACGAGCGTCGCCTCGCCCACCTCCCGCGCGGCGTGCTCTACACTGGAAAATTGCGCGACGTGCGCCCGCTTTACCGGATGCCCGTTCGCCTTCGGGCCTATTCGCTCGCCCTGCCATCCCGACCAGCGGAGGTTCGCGCCATGGCGCAGGAACACGATCTCTTCGACGACATCATCGATATCAGCAAGGGCCTCGGCGCCCTTAAGGACCCCTTCGGGGGCGTGACGGACGCGCTGATGGGCGTCGCCTCTCCGGACGCGCCGCACTGGAACCCGGCGGACTACAAGGAGCGCCCGCGCCCCAACACCATCCCGTGCCTGGTGTGCCGCCACGAGGACAGCTCCTGCCACGCGTGCCTGGACGCATGCCCCGTGGATGCCATCAACATCGAGGAGGGCGGTATCGAGGTGCTCGACACCTGCCGCAAGTGCGGCCTGTGCTCGGCGGCCTGCCCGACCGAGGCGTTCGTCTCGCCCCGTATCCAGCCCAAGAAGCTCTACGACGCCATCGCCGCCGCGGCGACCGCGCATGAGACCGCTTACGTCACCTGCACCCGCGCGCTGCGCCGGCTGCCGCGCGAGAACGAGGTCGTCGTCGCGTGCGTGGGCGACGTGACCCCCGAGGTCTGGTTCTCGATCATGGCCGACTACCCCAACGTCAGCGTCTACCTGCCGCTCGACATCTGCACCAACTGCCGCAACACCACCGGCGAGGAGATGCTCGGCGAGGCCATCGCGACGGCGGAGGAGTGGTCCGGTGCCGGCCTCGGCCTCGAGGTGGAGCCGCGCGACCTCAAGTGCGTCAAGCGCCGCGAGTACGAGCGCAAGGAGTTCATGGACAACATCATGCGCTCCACCGGCCTCGCGGTCTCCAAGCTCAATCCCGCCACCGCGGCGCTCGCCACGGTCACGCAGCGCCTCAAGATGCACTCGCAGCAGATCACCAACCTGGAGCGCACGCTCAACAAGGCGTGCGGCACCACCACGCAGAAGCGCCGCCGCATCCTCATGCAGAAGAACCAGCTCCTCCTCTCCACGCTGCAGGCGCATCCCGAGCTCGCCCCCAACGTCACCGTCTCGCGCCCCGAGTGCGATTACTCCAAGTGCACCATGTGCGGCGAGTGCGTGCGCCAGTGCCCCACCTTCGCCTGCGACCTCACGGGTGCCGGCCGCTTCACGCTCGAGAGCACGTACTGCGTCGGCTGCGGCCTGTGCGTCGAGGTCTGCGAGGACCGCGCCCTCAAGATGGTCGAGACCGACGGCGCGGAGCTGATCGTCCCGGATCCGGAGGAGGAGAAGCGCGCGCTTGAGGCGGAGCGCGCCCGCAAGGAGGCGCTCAAGGCCAAGGAGGAGGCCAAGAAGAAGCTCTCCGCCGCGCTCGACAAGGTGGAGAAGCTGGCTGACTAGCGCATAATGCTCCGCGATGGCGTGACCCCATGCGTCGGCTCGCGTACAATATTCAAGGAACTGTAGGCGCCGCGGCGAGGCATGTACCGCCCGCGGCGCCCTTGCGAATAAAGGAGAATCTCGACATGGCGCTTTCCATCGGCATCGTCGGCCTGCCCAACGTCGGCAAGTCCACGCTCTTCACCGCCCTGACCAAGAAGGGCGGCCTCGCCGCGAACTACCCGTTCGCCACCATCAACCCCAACGTCGGCATCGTCGACGTTCCCGACAACCGCCTCCAGGCGCTCGCGGACATCGTCAACCCCGGCCGCATCGTGCCCGCCACGGTCGAGTTCGTCGACATCGCCGGCCTCGTCAAGGGCGCCAGCGAGAACCAGGGCCTGGGCAACCAGTTCCTCGCCAACATCCGCGAGGCCGACGCCATCTGCGAGGTCGTGCGCTACTTCAAGGACCCCGAGGTCATGCGCGAGGAGGGTCACACCGGCGAGTTCGTCGACCCCATGAGCGATGCCGACGTCATCAACACGGAGCTCATCCTGGCCGACATGCAGTCGCTCGAGAAGCAGCTGCCCAAGCTGGAGAAGGAGGCCAAGCGCGACAAGGAGCTCATGCCCAAGCTCAACGTAGCCAAGCGCCTGGTCGAGTGGCTCAACGACGGCAACCGCGCCGCCACCATGGAGATGACGCCCGAGGAGCGCGCGGCCGCCAAGGGCCTGTTCCTGCTCACCATGAAGCCCATCATGTACGTCGCCAACGTGGACGAGGACGAGATAACGGGCGAGTTCCCGCCGATCGACGGCGTCGTTCCCGTGCCGATCTGCGCCAAGATCGAGGCAGAGCTCTCCGAGCTCGATGCCGAGGAGGCCGCGGAGTACCTGGCCGACCTTGGCCTGGAGCACTCGGGTCTCGAGACGCTCGCCCAGGCGGCCTACAAGCTGCTCGGCCTGCAGAGCTTCTTCACCGCCGGCGAGATGGAGGTCAAGGCCTGGACGGTGCGCCAGGGCGCCACGGCCCCGCAGGCCGCCGGCGTGATCCACACCGACTTCGAGCGCGGATTCATCAAGGCCGAGGTCATCGGGTACGACGACTACATCGAGCTCGGCGGCGAGCAGGGCGCCAAGGCGGCCGGCAAGCTGCGCATCGAGGGCAAGGAGTACGTCATGGCCGACGGCGACGTGGTGCACTTCCGCTTCAACGTGTAGCCCGCAGCCGTTTTTCCAACACTCCGCCCAAAGGAGGACCCATGTCCCAATTCGGTAAGAAGGCCCAGGTGCTGGGCATCGTCTTGATCGTGCTCGCGATCATTCCCGTCGCGACCGCGATCGTCTGCCTGCCGCAGATGCCCGAGGTCATCCCCATGAAGTTCGACGCCGCGGGCGAGGTCGTCCGCTCGAGCACCCGCTTCGAGATGCTCATCGTGCCGATCCTCGCGACGCTGCTGTGCCTGGCCACCTATATGAGCGCCGGCAAGCAGGCTCGCGCCCATGCCGAGGAGTCCGAGGCCATGGCGCGCATGACCGCCGAGCGCTACCTGCGCAACGGCGTCGTTACTGGCGTGGTGCTCAACCTCGCCAACGCGTACATGATGTACGTCGCGCTGACGGGAGCCGGCCTGGGCTTCTAGCCGCTGTCGTCATGCCCGTCGCGAGCGCGTTCGGAACACAAGCGCCTGGCCATTCGATCGCTGTCGGATGTCCGGGCGCTTTTCGTACTCGGAAGCCATCCCGGAGGTGCCTATGAAATTGGATAATCGTCTGTCAGATTCGATGTTGCCATCGTCCTATGGCCTTCGAGAATCCGAGTCGTCTTCTCGCGGGTTTCACCGCGGCGCCTTGCAGGGGCTGGTGGGGGAGGAGCGAGAGCGCTTGGTCATGGATAGGCTCGTCGCCGAGAGCGGCGGACTTGCAGAATACGCCAAGGGCCGCCTGAGCGCATCCCAGGTAAAACCGCCCGTCGACCGGCGTCTCAGGACGGCTCTGCAGGGCCTCTCGATGGACATGATCAGGGGTATCTTGCGCAGAGCGGGCGTGGGCGGTCGATCGGGCTTGCGCAAGACCGAGCTGGTCGAGCTTGCTTGTTCTTCGTTTGATGCCGAGCAATCCGTCCAACTCATTGCGGATATGCTGCAGTGTCTCGATAATCGCCAACTCGCGCTCGTGGCAGGCCTTGCCGTGGAGGGGGATGGGAGTCGTTGGTTCGAGCCGAACGATTACGGCCTCGCTCCCTCGGCTCCCTTCACCTTCGCCTATCCCGAGGAAGATGGATTTCGCGTCTTCATGCCCGACGAGCTCCGTCATCCGGCTGTGGCGCAGATTGCCAGCGAGCTTATGGGCTATCGCGCGCGGCTTGACGAGGCCGCCAGCGTCTTGGATGGTTGCACGCAGTGCTGCGGCGTCATCGCGGTGGACGATGCCTACGATATCTACTTGGCAAACTTCGTCGACCCGCTCCCATACGATGAATTCGAGGATCTCCTCGACCCCGATTGCGATCTATGTGCCTCGGAATCCCTCGTGTTTGACGGTGGGTTGTACGCGGTGCATTTCACGTTGGGTGAGGGGATGGCCAGATCCGATGCGCTGCGCGACGCGCGCCGGGTCGTGATGGAAGAGGCCATGGCGGACCTATGCGCGGCGAACCCGGTCGCGGGCCTTGACGACGTCGTTGACCGCGCGCTGCAGGAGGACGGTCGGATCGCTCGTTCCGTCAGCGAACGCTTTCATGAGCTTCATAGGCGCTATCTCACCGCCAGTAAAAAGGTGGTCGCACGCCTGATCGAGTGCCATGCCGGGCGCGAGCGCAAGCTGTTGTCTCATTTTGGCGTTGAGGATGACTTCTACCGTGCCGCCTATTCCAGTCCCGAGGCTCTCGCCCTGCGCGAATGCCTGGATAGCATGGTCCCCGATAGTGAGAACGACTACTTTTTCGCCGAACGCGCCTTGGAGGACTTCGCGGCGGCGGCGGTCGAGGGCGGCCGCCTCGACTTGGCCATGGAGGGGTTGCTTTGTCACGGATACGATGTGCGTGTACCCGAGACCGCGCGATTGATTCGACTGGCGACCAATCTCTTCAACGCTCTTCCGATGTGGGAGAACAACGGTTGGTCGCCTGCCGAGCTTTGCGAGCGCATGACGGGCAGGAAGGTGTTCTACGATGCCGGTGGCGCGCCGTTTGTTCCAGGAAGGAACGATCCCTGCCCATGCGGATCCGGATGGAAGTTCAAGAAGTGCTGCGGGCGGTAGTCCTGGCGGCCACCCCTCGTATCAGCGCTATTATGGGGGTTGGTTTTTCCATCGACAGGAATTGATTCAATCCCGCGAGCCCCTCGAAGTGGCGTGCGCTCGGGGGGATTTAGGGAGGGTCCGATGTTGGAGCCTGCGGGCGTTCGTATCAAGAACTTCGATCGTCAATTGGAGTTACTCCGGGAGGAGCTTTCTCTGGCGATGTCGCGGCGTGAGACCGCTTCTTCCGAGGCCCTCGCTGCAGGCGAGGAGCATCGCATCGCAAAGGAGAGCTTCGAGAGGCTGAAGGTGATGAATCCGCTCTTTCGACGCAGCGCCCATGAGAGGGACCTCAAGGATGCGCAGCAACGGGAGAAGCGCGCTATACGCGCGAGCTTGGCTGCCACGTTGCGTGAGTCCTCCGCTCGGGAAGAGGTGGAGAAGATCGAGGGCAAGATCAAGGAACTCGAGCGCGATAGGCGGGTGCTTAAGAACCGCATGATTGATATCGAGGCATGCTATGAGAACAACCCTGAAAGCATCATCGGCATGTCCCAGCTTTGGAAATGCCTCGAGCGCCGCGTTCGCCTCTTCGATGCCGAGGGTCCCATAGCCCCGTCTACGATCCCATTGCTCTTATTGGAAACCCAGGCGTTGGCAAGACCCGGGTGCTGTATGTTATTAGCGGGTTGCTCTATGGCGCGGGAGTTCTGCCGAGTGATTATATCTACAGCATCAGCGTGGAGCCCGAGCACAAGGATGCCGAGCAGATTGTCGAGAGCATAGATAAGAACAGTCGCGGAATCTTGCATGTGGACGCTTCTAAAGTGGTCGATGCCTGGGATGACCCCGACTCATTCGAGTGCAAATGGAATAAGGATGCCTTGGAGACGACCAGCGCCCTTACTCGCCATCTCCATGAGACTTTTCCTCATGTTCTGGTCGTGATCGAGTGCCGACCGAGTACGGCAGAGCGCGTTCTGGCGGCGTTCGGCGATATCAGCGGCTCGTTCGTTCGCCCCAACGGTCGAATTATCTGCGATGACCTTGAGAGCGAGGGGTTGATAGCGCTGCTGACCAGCGCGTCGCGTGAGGGTGATCGCGATGCCGCCCCTCTTGCCCTGATGGACGACGCGGCACGGGAGGAGCTGAGCCGGGGGCTTGACTTGGTAAAGCGCACCCAGGGCGAGCGATTCGCGCACGCAAAGATTCTCAAGAGGCTTGGAAACGATCTTATGGCGAGCGCGATCGAGCTTGGAACCGGTAAAACACCGCAGGGCGAGTTCATCGTTACGACCGAGGTAGTCCGCAACGCCCTTGAGGGTGGCGGATGGGTGCCGGTTGCGGATGACAAGGAGGACCGCGAGCGCGTGCGCGCGGGCGTCATGGCGGAGCTTGATGAGCTTGTCGGATTGAGAAGGGTGAAGGAGGGGCTCGCGAAGATCGAGCGCACGTGCGAGTACAGGCGCATGCTTGCCGCGAAGTGCGGAGCGGATGCACGGGAATCGGTGGACTCCAAGCCGTCGTTTGCCTTCTTGGGTCCTGCCGGCACCGGTAAGACGACCGTTGCCCGCATGATGGCACGGCTGCTATACGGTATCGGCGTGTGCGATACGGACAAGCTCGTGGTCGTCAATTCGAACGACCTGGTCGCGGGGTTCAGAGGGCAATCCGGTCCCAACACCAAAAAGGTTATCGAGAGCGCGCGTGGCGGCGTGCTGTTTATTGACGAGGCGTATAACCTGCAGGTATCGGAGGGGTCAGCAGGTGGCGATTTTGTTGACGCGGTGATTCAAGAGCTCTTGACCGCCACGACGAGCGCGGAGACCAACGTCGTGTTCATCTTCGCTGGCTACGAGGACAGCATGGAGAGCTTTTTCAATTCCAATCAGGGTATCAGGAGCCGTATTAGAAACTACGTCTATTTCGATAGCTACAGTCCCGAGGAGCTTGCCGAAATCGTTATCCTTAAGCTTGAGAAGGATGGCTTCTGCCTCGCGCCGCCTTCGATCGCCCCGTTGGTACGGCTCATGGACCATATCTCCACTCTCGGCGAGGAGTATGCCAACGCTCGCGGAGCCGAGAAGGTCGCCCACGAGCTCGAGGACGCGAAAGCCCTGTTGTGGGAGCGCGATCCGAAGGGCGTGGATGTGCGCGAAATCGGAGCCGAGGTCGTACACGAGGTCATGCGCGAGCACGGCATCGATGTCCCGGCTGCGCGCGTTTCCATCGTTGGCTCTCCGCGCACAGCCGAGCTTGACCATGGACGCGATGATGCGGATGCCCGCGATTCCCATTCCAGCGACGAGGGTGAGTCCGCCCCCGCGCGCGGCGTCTGTGCTGCCCCTTTGAGTCCCCGGCCCTCGCGGGAGGGCGAGTATAAGGTCCTTCATGGATGGATAACGGCCCTTGAAGAGGCTGGCTCGCCCGAACCCGGCCTTGATGCCAACAAAGGTCCGAGGGTCATCAATGAGGCCCTGGAGGCGCATGGCTACATAACGCCGATTCCTTCGCGACGGTTTACGCAGAAGGCGCTGGCGGAACTTGACGTGAAGGAGGAGGAGCGCTCTGGTCGTACCGGGCCCTACATCGCTTTGCTGTATTCGCGCGAGGCGTTCGAGAGCGCGCTGAGGATATGGCGCGCCTCGATGCCGGCGCGCCGGTCCTAGTCAGTCCAGTCCACGCGACGCCCCTTGCACATCCGACATCTGGGCCGGGTGTCCCCTGCGGCAGGGATGCCCGGCGCGGTGCTCGACAGATTTCCTGTAGCTTATTGTGGGTGGGAATGCTTGAGATCGAGCTATCGATAGAGTTCTTCGATATCGAACAACCGTAACCGCTCGCTGTATGAGATATCGTCGGCAAAGCCCGAGCGGGAGAAAAAGCCGTGAGCGTAGCAGTCCAGTCCCGTCGCCTGCACTTGTTCGATCTCGTCGTCGATCATCGCCTGCGTGATGGGCTTCGAGCGGAACTTCGCTTCATAGAACACATATCCGCGCGGATCGATTGTGACTACGTCGAACTCGCCGTTTGTTTTCTTGACTGGATCGTCATACCAGTACCTTCCGATCTCGTCGAACAATTCGGGGAGATCGCCCATACGATTCTTTCGGATGAGGAACTGCCGGCATACCTCTTCAAATGAATGGGGCACGTAGTTCGTTTCGAAGTCGTTCGAAATGTAGCGCTCGTAGAATACTTGGGGATCGAGAAGCGTGCGCTGCGAGGCATATCGGAACACATAGCGGTAGTAAAACAGCGATAGGCCATCGACGATGCGGTAGCTCGACTTCTTTTTGTTGTGCGGATCATTGATGGGCGCCTGTTTTTGCACAAGCTCCATTCGGATGAGCCGATCGAGCACGTCGACCATTGTGGGTCCGCTTGATACATGCGACTGGGATAAGATATCGCGATATTTTGAATGGCCGTCGGCCAGCGCTCCGAAGACCTCGTTTGCATTGACTATCTTGGAGATCTCTGAGGCGAGGTACATGGAGACCTCGTTTTCCAGGCGAGCGCCCGGTTCCGAGATGAGTTCGATGATGTTATCTCGCACGGTGAGGTCGGGGTCGATGAGGCGCGTGTAGTACGGGATGCCGCCGAATACGCTGTACAGGCGCACTTTGTCTTCTGCGGAGAAATCGGGATAGAATCGCGCGGCGTCGTAGTAATCCATCGGTTTGAGGTCGATGGTGAGGTCGATTCGCCCGTACAGGGGGTTCTCACGCTCGAGCAGGGATCTCATTACCTCGACAAATGAGCCGCAAAGGATGAGTGTAAGGCGCGATGAGTCGCGGTGTCGGTCGAGCAGCGCCTGCAGGATGCTATCGAGTCCCTTTACAGTATTTCGCAGATACGGGTATTCATCGAGGACGAGGGTGAGGGGCTGGTCGGCGGACAGGGAAAAGAGGTGTTCGAGAAGGGCTTCAAGACTGCCAAAGCCCAACGGCGGAAGACCGAAAACCTCGGACACGAGGGCGGAGAGGCTTTCCAAGTTGTTCTGTTCTGACGTCTCCTTGCATTCGTAATAAATGTTGCGCCCGCTGCTTGCCGATAGGGATTGCTTGATGAGCTCGCTTTTGCCCACGCGGCGGCGTCCATATACGAGAATGGCACTCTGGCCATCCGATTTGATTCCGCGCTCGATGCGAGCAAGCTCTCGTTCGCGACCAAGGAATTTCATACTCGGTCCTCTCCGACTCGGTTGTAACCGAGTAAAATGTTACGCGTTGGATGCATCCCTGGCAATCAAGAAATACAGACGAATTGCTGGCGGTCACCAAATCCGATGAGCGCTTGCATACGCACGCGGGCATCGGGCATTTCGCCCACCTATAGCAAGGGTGCTCGTTTTTCCTTGAGGGTCTGCGCGAGGTGCTCGGTGGCCTGCTCGTAGCGGAGTTGGCGCGCGGCGAAGCGCTCGGCGATGGCTCGCTGCTCTTCGAGCGGCGGCAACGGGATGCGCATCTTTCGAATATCGCCAACCGAGAGCTGGGGGACGGTGCCATGGGCGGTGGCGCGCAGCAGATCCTGGCCCTCTTCTGTCGATAGATAGGCCAGCAGGTACTCCGGCAGGCAGGCGTAGGGATTGTCGGCCGTCGCGCCCGCCCTGCCGTCGCCCGTTGCTGCATTCTGCCTGCCCGCCGCATCTCCGTCGCGCGTAATGGGCGTGAGGCAGATCATGCCGTCGGGCAGCACGACGCTGTCCTGAAGCCAATGGCTCCACGTGCCGTCCACCATGTCATCCCATTCGGAGTGGCCGGGCTCGAGCATGGCGACCTTGTAGGGTATTCCGATGCGCGTAATGACCACGTGCGGCGCGAAGGGATCGATGATCTTGAGCCGCTTTAGCCCCATCGGCTCGCCGGCAATCTCGCGCGCATATAGGTCGCCGAGGTCGAACACGTCGCTCGCATCGATTGCTTGCCGCAGGGAATCGAAGGGCACGCGGGATCCGTCGTTAAGCACGCGGCCGGTCAGGTAGTAGTAGTCGGCGGGCGAGACCGGCTCGGACGATGCCTCGACGTCGGGGAGCTTCGTGATGGTCGACCGCGGGACGCCGCGCTCCACGACGAAGCATTCCCCGATGGCCGCGGTTGCGTCCGCGCTCTCATCGTTCCCCGCGCCGCCCGCGGACGCGAAGGGTGCTAGCGACCAAGAGGTCCGAGGCAAGCTTGCGATATCGAGCCGCTTGATCCAGGGCGCATCCGTGCCGTCCTCGCTCATGTGGTCGCGCTCGCGCAGCAGTGCCAGCACGGCCTCTGCCGAAGACTCGCCCGAGGAGCAGCCGCGTGCATCGATAAGGTCGATGCTCTCATGGTTTCCATGGCTCAAGATCAAGAGCACGTCGTTATCCATGCCCTCACCCTGCGAAAGGGGTTCCGGCAGCTGCACGACTTGCTCGATCAAGCCTGCTTCGATGAAGGTCTTGCGGTCCGCCTCGCATTTGCCCAGGTTGAGCAAGCGTGCGGGGATATGCAGGACGGCGCGGCCGCCGCGTCCCATCGCCTTTACGCAGGCGGCCGCGTAGTACCACTCGGCCGCAAAGAAATCGACGGTCGTGAGTCCCAGTGCCTTGCAAGCGAGCCGTCGCGCGCCCTCGACCGAGTCGGTAAAGCGCGTCTGCGGAACGTTTGCCGGGGGCCGGCAGTAGACCTTGCGCGCGGCTCGGCGCGCCAGCCGATCGATGTGCGAGAATGCCTCCGCATCGGCGAAGATGTCCATGATCAGGGCGTGTCCCCACGCAGCGTGGTCGTTGCGTGCGGGTGCGGGCGGCACTTCGATAGGGAAGGGGATGGCGGCAGCGTCATCGATCTTAGTGCTCAGTTCGATATCCCAGAGCTTGCGCGGGTCATTTTCCGGATTACGATCGATGCCCACGAACGTGCTCCCCGTGCAGCGGCCTGAAAGGGCCCGCAGCATCGTGAAGTCGCGCGCGCAAAGATCGATGTAGCACGCACCTGCTGGCGCAGGGCTCGCAGGTAGCAGATGGGCGACGATCGGCGCGAGTCGCTCGTCGAGCGAGTATGCGCTGGGAATCGTTTCGAGATAGTGGGAATTGGGATGACGCATGCGCCCTCCAATGCTCGCGTGCGGGCGTCTGATGAACTCGAATCAAGTATAACAAAAACGGAAAAAAAGCTTCTCTTTGCTTTTTCGGAAGAAGAGTCGTACACTCTAGCTAACGGAAGAAAGAATTCCGAAAAGATAAGGAGTGAATCACACATGAGTAAGCTGAATCCGACCAACATCACTGAGCGCTTCGCAGACATCACCAAGCGCCTCGCAAAGCCGAAGGCGGCTCTCGTGCTCGCGGCGGCGCTCATCGGCATCGTTCTCGTTGCTGGCGTGCTTGGCGCGAGCGGACCTCGGGACGCCGCGATCAAGCAGGCCATCGAGGAGGCGTGCGCGGACTTGCATCCGTCTGCGGGCGAGTTCGATGCTGAGGGTGCCTGGAAGATCGAGTCGGTCGACATCGTCTCTAAGAAGAAGCAAAACGTCGACGCGGCATTCGTGAACAGCCTGGGCGACATCTACTACGAGGTCTCGGCAAACGTGAGCGCCACGAACGGGCATGCGGAGTCAGAAAAGAGCGTGACCTGCAACTTCGTGCACTACCAGGGCGCGTGGCAGTTGATGGCAGACCCGGGAGCCGTCTCGGCGACCTGGCATGCGCTGGAGGGACCCGACGCAAAGAAGATCGCTGCATCTGCGGGTCGCGTGCTGCAGCGGGCGGACAACGAGAATGGGTCATACGAGCTGCAACCGCTCTACAAGGACGTCACTCCCAAGGTCGAGGACCTCGCCTTCGACGAGGACGCGCAGACGGCCAGCGCGACCCTGCGCTTCGAGCGTACCGATGCCTTCTCGAGTTCGACTGCGACCATCCGCGCCACCTTTGCTTTTGAGCAGGGAAGCTGGGCTCTGAAGAGCGCGCAGGAAGATGCGTCTGCGGCGGGTGAGTCCTACGACAAGCTCGTCGGAACCTGGAAGGGCGCCTTTGCGAGCACCGTGGCGACCAAGGGCAACTGCTTTGGCGCGCAGGATCGCGAACTCGTCATCAAGATCACCTCGGTTGACGCGGCGTCTGGCAAGGTCGAGGGCACGTTCCAGGGTCTCGTGCACTACCATGCCTTCCTCGATGCGGATGCCAACGGCTGCGAGGGCGATACCGATACCGGCGAGATTCCCTTCGTGGCGACGCTTGCCGAGGGCGAGGTCATCGACCAGAACTACGAGGGCATGGTGACGACGAAGCTGGGCGCGAGCTACACCGCGCCGGAGACCGCGGACGGCAAGGTTCGCATCTCGTTTGGCTTTGGCACGAAGGATGACGCGAATGCGGCCATGGCCAAGCTCACCACCAAGGCGAACAAGGCGAAGGGTTACCGCGACTCCGCCTTGTACGAGGATACCTACACCCTGACCAAGGTCGAGGAGTAGCGCGTGCGCCCCTTCCGCCCGCTCGGACCCCGCACCGGATCGTCCGGACGGGAGGGCTTTCCGTCCGCGCAATGCAACAAGGAAAAGGAGACAAGCATGGTAAAGAAGACGAGTCTGCCCACGAGCGGGGGTCTCTACCGGGATTTCTACGTGCAGACGGAGGACATTCCGGGCGCTGAGGGACTCATCGAGGAGTTGAGGACGGGAATGAAGCCCGAGGAGTATCGGTTGCCGTGTGTGACGACGGCGGCGGACGCGCTTGCGGTAGCTCAGGTGTTTCGCACAATCTACGTGCGAGGCAACCCGTACCGCTCGCCTCTTGGCGAGGCGGCGGGGGGCGTTGCGACGGACTTGTTCGGCTCTTTGGGGCTGATGCTCGCCGAGTATATGCCGCCTGAGGAATGCACCTTTGGGTCGATGGGGATCTTGCTCGAGATGGAGTCGGTCGACCGCAAGGTAAGCGCGCTCGACCTGCTGTTCGAGCAGATCTCGCGCGGGCTTCGCTACACGCCGGCCGATTGCGTCGACGCGTGTGATCGCAGGCGAGTCATCGAGGAGGACGAGGCCCGGCGCCTTACGGGGCGTGGTGTTCCGAAAGGCGATGTGTGCCTGTGGTCGAATATGCGCCGCAAGAGCGACGGCAAGATGCCCGCTCGAAACGTGCATGCGGACGGCTCGCACGGCTTTACGGCTGAGGAGGATGACGCCGTCGCGCTCTACCAGCGTTATCGCGAGGCAGCGCCCGCCGAGCGCCTGGCGGCTGTCGAAGAGCTCCGTGCCGCACTCGCCTACGCAGCCGACCCTCGCCGTCATCATGCGAGCGATGTGACGTACTCCCTGCTCGATGCGCTGGAGGCGAGCGCGTGCCGCTCGCTGATGCGAGCCGATGGCTGCAGCGAGTCGCTGTTGCGCGAGAGCATGCTCGGGCTTACGAGGAGCATGGAGGCCCTGCGCCGTGAAGAGGGACAGAAGGAGGTGGCGCTATGAGCTCGATCGAACTCTCAGCGTATCGACGCGACGCCCACCCGTTCGACGTGCGGCGTTGGGCGACGGATGAAGAGATCGCCTGCTACAGCTCCGGCGACCCGACGCGCGACCTCATCCTGGCTGAGGGCGCGGGCATCGATTTTGCCGGGGCGGACGACTTCGCGCGCCGCCGCAACCGCAATGTCATATTTTTGGCCAGCTCGGGCGCTGGCAAGACCTATGGCGGCGTCTTGCCCCAGCTCATCAACCATCATCCGGGCAGCTACGTGGTCACAGACACGAAGGGGGAGCTTTCACGCGCCACCGCCGAGGGCTTCGAGCGCGATGGCTACGAGGCCGTGCGCCTAGACACCATTGACCTCGCGCGCTCCGCTTGCTTCAACCCGTTTGCCTACATCCGTACGGAGGACGATATCCCCGTGGTAACCAGGATGGTTCTTGATGCCATCAGCCCCAATCGCGGCGTGACGGTCGATTCCTTTTGGAATAATTCTGAAGGGGTCTGCGCCGACGGTCTCGTGGGCATTCTTTTCGACTGCGAGATCATCAACGGGTGCCTGGCGGAAGGGGCGGCTGCGCGCGGC
>USLT01000006.1 GCA_900555585.1 uncultured Collinsella sp. | reverse complement strand
GCCGAGGGCGGCGGTCAGCGCGATCGTCGACACGAGCGCCGCGGACGCGGGCGCCGACGCGCGCCCCCATACCAGCCACCAGGCGCTGGCGAGGGCGAGGATGAGGACCGCCCCGGGTATCGCCGAGAGCGGCGCGGTCGCGCCGACGACCATGGCGAGTATGCCGGTGCAGACGAGGGCGGAGCCGATCTGCGGCGCCGCGAGCGCGGCCGATCCGATGGCGAGCGCCGCAAGGGATCTGGCGACGGGGTCCCCGAGCCCCATGCACCCGAGCAGCGCATGCGACGTGATAGCGACGGAAATCCCGGTGATCGCGCCCGTGGCGACCATCCTGGCGCTCGGCCATCGGCTGCCGAGACGGCCCTCCGCCGGATCGATATCCGGGGCAGGGGCGTCCCGTTCGGCCTCGTCCCCGCTTTCGCCCTCTTCCTCCTCGGAGGTGAGGAGGTCTATCATCCGCGCGAGGCTGCGGCGCCCCTCGCGCGGGCTCCCGAGCCCGGCGAGGAAGCGGTCCCCGAAGTCCGAGACGCTCCTCATGCGCATGGCGGGATCGGGACCGAGGGCCGTCAGGAGGGCCTCCTCGGAAAGCCCGGGAATCCGGGGCAGGACGGCGCTCGGAGGCTCGACGCCCTCGTTGATGAGGGTCATCGAGTCGATCGGCGACGCCGCGCGGAAGGGCGCCGTGCCGCAAAGCGCCTCGTAGAGCAGGCTTGCGAGCGAGAAGATGTCGGTCCTCTCGTCCACGACGTCGCCGCGGAGCTGCTCGGGGGGCATGTAGCCGATGGTGCCCCCTCGCGCCCCGCCGAATCCGGCGGCGCTGGTGAGCGTTGCCATGCCGAAGTCGGTTATCTTCACGTGGCCGCTGCGGTCTATGAGGATGTTGGCGGGCTTGATGTCCAGGTGCAGGACGCCGTTCTCGTGCGCGTAGGAGAGCGCCTGCACCAGCGCGTCGGCGATGCAGGCGGCCTCGTCGTAGGTGAGCGAGTTGCCTTCGACCTGCGCGAGGAACTCCTCCAGGCTCATGCCGTCGACGTACTCCATGACGAGGTAGGCGTGGGCGCTGTCGTAGGTGAAGTCGATGACGGAGACGATGTTGGGGTGCTGCAGCATGCTCGCGGTCCGGGCCTCGTTGAGGGCGGACGCGGTGGTCTCGTGGGAGGTGCGGTCGCGAGGGGTCGCCAGCGGCATCCGCTTGATGGCGACGCGGCGCTGCAGGCGGCCGTCGAGGCAGATCTCGACGCTGCCGAAGCCTCCTGCGGCGCGGGTCTCGAGCGGCCGATAGCGTTTGAGCAGCGATGCCGCGGCGGTCCCCGGCGGGTCGGGGACGGGTGCGGGGGCCTGCGCGGGATGGGCGCGCTGCGATGTGAAGAGGGCCATGGCTGCGAATGCCTTCCTGGTGCGTGTTCGGTTCGTTTAAGGCATGATTGCTGTCCGCATTCTACCATGGTGGAGCGGGGCACGAAAAAACCCAGCCACCGGTGAGGTGGCTGGGTCTGCTCTAGATGGCTGGGGCAGAGGGATTCGAACCCCCGTAACCGGCACCAAAAACCGGGGTCCTGCCGCTGGACGATGCCCCAAAAAAGCGGTCTGGCCGATGCGGCGCGCCGCGTTCCGACCAAGACAGATAGATAGTTTAGCGTACTTGCCCGCCGAGTGCATCGC
The DNA here is from genome assembly GCA_900555585.1 of uncultured Collinsella sp. Taxonomy (GTDB): domain Bacteria; phylum Actinomycetota; class Coriobacteriia; order Coriobacteriales; family Coriobacteriaceae; genus Collinsella. The sequence goes on along the minus strand of USLT01000006.1, from coordinate 15,759 downwards.
AAACGGCGTCGAGCAGGCGCACGGCGAGCGTCTGGGCGTCGCTCGAGGTGAAGACGCCGTAGCGCGAGATGCCGGTCAACTCGAGGCGGACGCGGGCGGGGCGCTGCTTGGCCGCGGCGATGGCCGTGCGGATGCGCTGGGAGGGATTCTGGCACTCGGCGAGCGAGATCGTGGCCTGGGGCTCGGCATCCTGGGGCAGCTCATCGCAGGCGATGGTGAAGACGACGTCGACGTCCTCGGGCGCATCGCCGTCGATCAGCGCGACGCCGCTGTTCTCAGTGGTCGCCGAGGCGATGTTCCAGATGCGGGAGGCGACGTTGCGGGCGATCGCGTCCTCGCCGCCGACTGCGATGCTGGCGTTCTCGAGCACGTGCGCGGCGCGCGCGAAGCCGGTGCGGGCCTCGGCCTCGACGTCCACGACGGAGGGCTTGTCCTTCCAGACGTGGTGCAGGCGGTTGATGTAGCTGAAGGTGTCCTGGAAGGCCATGCCATCGGCGAAGAGCCCGACGTTCTCCTGGAACTGCTGCAGCGCCGCCTCGGTGTGGGGGCCGAAGAAGCCGTCGTCTACGCCGCAGGCGAAGCCGAGCGTGTTGAGGGCTTGCTGCAGCGCGCGGACGTCGGCGCCGTGGAAGTTGGGGAGTCGCAGGTAGAGCGTTCGGTCGCCAAGCTTGTAGGAGGCGTCGACGAGGGCGCTCCAGCAGGTGGAGTCAACCTGGTCGCCGGCGGCGAGCCCGGCGTCGGCGCGGAACGAGGCGACGGCGGAGGCGGTGCTGGGGCCGAAGTCGTTGGAGGAGAGCTCGGCTTGGTTGATCTGGTGTCCAAGCGAGACGAGTCGGGTCTGCACGTCCTCGACGGCGGGGCCGGTCATGCCCTGCTTGATCGGATCCATGGGAACCCCTTTCGATATATATGGCTGCGCCCGGGATGGGCGGTAGAGGTCTGGCGCCGCCGCATGACCCGGTTCGGTCGGCTCGCACGGTATCGGCATACGGTACCAGTTTAGCAACTCGGCGGGCGAGTCGCGCCCGCGACGCCGACCGAGTGCGCGGGCAAAGAAGAAATCCACGTCGCGTCCGCGTCGGGACTTTCTAGACAATTCGGCGCCATGATAACCTGGGACGAATCTGCGCGGGCGCATCGCGGCCCGCCGCGCATCGAAGGAAGTGCTTATGGATACCGTTGCCAGCTCTCATGGTGCAGGAAGGGGCAGGCGCGTGCTGGTCGTCGACGACGAGCGCGCGATCGCCTCCATGCTCGCGGACTACTTCTCGATGGAGGGGTACGAGACGCGGGTCGCCAACGACGGCCCCGCCGCGATCGAGCTCGCCTCTCAGGGTGCCGACGTCGTGCTGCTAGACGTCAACATGCCGGGCATGGACGGTTTCGAGACCTGCCGCCGCCTTCGCGAGCGGCTGTCCTGCCCCATCATCTTCCTGACCGCGCGCATCGAGGACGTCGACCAGATAGACGGTTTCGCCGCCGGCGCGGACGATTACGTGTTGAAGCCGTTCTCGCTGGAGGTGCTGGGTCGCCGCGTCGCCGCGCATCTGGCGCGCGAGAACCGGCGCCGAGACGAGGAGCGCTCGGCGCATTACTTCGAGGGGGTCGCCGTCGATTACGCCGACCGCACCGTCGTGGTCGACGCCTCGGGCGCGCCCGCGACGGTCGACCTCACCCGGATCGAGTTCGATATCGTGGCCCTGCTCAGCAAAAGCCCTGGTCGCGTATTCGATCGCGACCTGATCTATGAGCGCGTCTGGGGCTGGGACGCCGCGGGCGACCCGTCGATCGTGCGCGAGCACGTGCGGCGCGTGCGCAAGAAGCTCGCGGCGGCCGGCGCGCCCGAGTGCATCGAGACCGTGTGGGGCGTGGGATACCGATGGTCCGCTCGATAGGCGGGGCGCTCTCGCGCGCCAAGTCGTGGTGGAGGTGCCGGCCGCTCGGGACCGTGTTCGTGGTCTACCTGGCAAGCTATCTCGCGATCGCTACCGCGGGCACGGCTGCGATCCTGACCTTCGTCGATGCCCGGCAATCGATCTACATGACGGTCGAGGTCGACGCCGGCTCCGGCGAGCTGCAGCGGGCGATCGTCGAGAGCGGGCCGTACATCTACGACGAGGCGGCGGACGAGCTGATACCCGCGACGGAGATCGGTCTTCCCGGCGACAACCCCTATGCCGTGTTCGTCGGCGTGAAGCACGATGTCGAGCCCGACCGCTCCGGGCTCGATGCCAGCGAGATCGCGGAGCTCGAGGAAGGCGGCTACCCGGAGGTCGATGCGACGATGGGCCTCGTGCGCTCCGGTAAGGTCGAGCTGTACGACTGGGGCCTCAACTACAACAACGACCCCGGGTTCACCTCGGAGGAGATCCTGGACGACCGCGGCGTGATCGCCGCCGACCGCGTGGCGGCGTACGACCGCCGCAACCGGGCGGGCCGCGTCGACGCGGTCGGGCTCTTCGAGTCGGCGACCGGGGTCGACCTCGCGCAAGCTTTCGGCGACAACGTGGTATCGAATGTCGCCTACTATGCGGACAGCCAGCCTTCCGAGGGCTTCGGAGTCGTCCCGTACGCCCTGAACCTCATGCTCAACGTCGTCGCGCCGATCGCGCTGTACGGCGGCCTCGCCTGGGCGATGTTCCGCCGGTTCTACCGCCTCCATATCGCGGGGCCCCTTGATTCCCTCGCGCGCGACGCGAGGCGAATCGCGGGGCAGGACCTCGACTTCGAGATCGAGCCCGTGCGCGGGCGCGAGCTCGGCGCGCTGTCCCTCACGCTCGAGGACATGCGGTCCTCCCTGCTGGATGCCCAGCGCGAGCTATGGAGGACGGCCGAGGAGCGCCGTCGCCTGAACGCGGCGTTCGCCCACGATCTGCGCACGCCGGTCACGGTCCTGAAGGGCACGGTCGAGATGGCGTGCCTGCGCGCCCGCCGCGGCGAGGCCCCCGATGCCGACGTGCTCGATACGCTCGGGCGGCAGGTCGGGCGACTCGAATCCTATGCGAGCGCCATGGGAGGGCTCTCGAAGCTCGAGGATCGCGTCGTCGAGCGGGAGCCGGCCCGCTACGCCGCCGTCGCCGACGATCTGGTCGAGCAGGCTCGCGATCTGGTCGCCGCCCGCCGGCCAGACCTCGTCGTCGAGCCGTCCGTCACGGGTTCGGATGGGGAGCTTCGCCTCGATCGCTCGTTGGTGGGCGAGGTCTTGGGCAACATCGTGGGCAATGCCTGCGTCCACGCTTCGCGCCGGGTCGGCGTCGAGGTCGAGCGCGTATCGGACGGCGAGGGCGAGTGGCTGGTCGTTCGGGTCCGCGATGACGGATCGGGCTTCACGCCCGAGGCGCTGCGACGCGGTTGCGATCCCTTCTTCAGCGAGAACAAATCGGCGGAGCACTTCGGACTGGGCCTGAACATCTCCTCCACGCTCGCGCGCCTGCACGGCGGCGGTCTCGAGCTCGGAAACGATGATGCCGGCGGCGCGTGCGTGACGGCCCGCTTCTCCTGTACGGACGAGGGTTGACCGCATGCGGGCGCCTGCGACCCGGTGGCCGCGCGCCGCGTAGATGAAATATCGACAGCTGTGGACTCCCCGGCGGGTCGACAAAGAGTAGACAGGCGTTTGCGAACCTGATGGTGCTCAAAAGAGGGGAGTCCACATGGTCGCAGATGCTAAGAGGCTGCAGGAGGGCGAGCGCGCCCTGGACGTGGCGGGATGCCGGCGCATCCTCGGCGGCGCCGCCGCGGGGGACGCGGAGGCCAGCCTGCATGGGCCGTGCGTTTCCGGTTCCACGGGGACGCCGGGCCGCCGCCGACCGATGCGTGCGGCCGTGCTGGCGTCCGTCGTGATCGCGGTTCTCGTCGTGGCCGGTTGCTGCCTGCGCTTCGGCCCCGAGCTCTATCGGTGGCTCGCCGACCCCTCCGGAGTCCATGCCTTCGTCGAGGAGCATGCGCTGCTCAGCAGGCTGGCGCTCGTCGGGATCAACGTGGTCCAGGTGCTCCTGGCGTTTCTGCCGGGCGAGCCCATCGAGTTGGCGAGCGGTTACGCCTTCGGTTTCTGGGAGGGCACCGCCATGTGCCTGCTCGCGAGCGGTATCGGATCGAGCCTCGCCTTCTTCGCCGTGCGTCGCTGGGGCTGGCGCGTGATGGGGCTGTTCTTCAGCCGCGAGCAGTTCGAGCGCTATCGCTGGATGTGCGACGCGCGGCGCTTGGAGCTCATCATGCTGGTGGTGTTCCTGATCCCGGGCACGCCCAAGGACTTCCTGACCTATTTCGCCGGGCTGACGCGCATGGGTTACCCCTCCATGTTGGCTATCGCGACGGTCGGGCGCATCCCCTCGATCGTCACGTCCACCATAGCCGCCTCTGCCTTCGGGGCGGGGGAGTACGGCGTCGTCGCCGCCTCGTTTGCGATCGCCATCGCCTTGGCATGCGCGGGAGCCTTGGTCTGCCGCGGGCTCGAGCGCCGCGGGGGAGCGCGCTAGCTCTTCCAGAAGTCGAGGACGAGCGCCTCGCGGCTCGGCTGGCCGGTCTTCTTCAGGATGTTGTGGACGTGCGTCTTCACGGTACCGATCGCAAGGTAGAGCTCGCTGGCGATCTCCTGGTTGTTCATGCCGAGAAGGATGAGTCGCAAAACCTCGGTCTCGCGCTTCGAGAGCTTGTGCGCATCGCGGTAGAACGGAAGCAGCTCGTCGATGTGGCGGTCGAGGTCCGGGACCTCCTCGGCGACGGGCGCCTCCTTGATGCGGATCGACAGCACATGGTAGGCATAGACGGTGATCATGACCGCCGAGCCGCAGATCAGCAGGTTCTCGGAGAAGTTGCGCTCCGAGAGGTAGAGCGGTAGCCAGTTGGAGCCGAAGCTGGGCGGCGCGATCAGGATGACGATGACGTCCTCGATCACGATCGCGGCTACCAGCACCCACGCGAGTATGTAGAAGGGCGTCAGCTTCTGCAGCCTCAAGCGCAGGGTGCTCTCCTTGGGCTGCCTGCGGTATGCATAGAACATATATATGAGCATGAAGGCGAGGAAGACCTGGCGCAGCGTGTAGTACATGAACTGGTGGATCGCTCCCTCGGGGATGGCTAGGAGCACCACGACGTTGGCGGCGAGGAACGCGAGGACCGGCGAGATGGCGAGCTTCTTGCCGTGCGCGTCCACGATGTCCATCGCCATGAACCAGGTGAGCGCGAGCGTCGCCGTGGCGATGAGCGTGCGCAGGATCGGCGTGTTGACGTCATAGTATTGGTCGGCGGGGAACGGCACGTTCTGCGAGATGAACTCGAAGAAGAAGATCTCGCATACCTCCAGCGCGTAGCAGACGAACAGGCCGCAGGAGAACAGGAAGAGGCGCCTTCGCGACGAGGCGTAGGCCGATACGGATATGACCGCCGCGACGATGCAGACGACCAAGATGAGCATGGTGTAGAAGAAGAACAAGGAGTTCACTCATGTCACCGCCCGCGAGGGCTTCCCTTTCCGAAGGACGCGTGCCTGTCTAGGGGTTGGGACCGGGGTGGAGATGCTAATCCGACGGGGGTTTAGGTCCCTCGAAAGCAGCTTCTCGCGTTCACCCAGGATACCCGTGAACGGTATATCGTTGCAACCGCTTGTTTTTAGAAACATGTACAACTACCTGCGAGGATGAAAAAGATTATTTAGGGTGTATTTCGGTATAGGGGCAATAAACTCGAATAAACTGGTCAACATATCGCATCCGATGAATGATGGTCTCAGCAAGCGACGCGGCCGAAGACAAGCGGCGCCGCAAACCAGTTGGATGCCCGAGAGGGCGCAACCATAAGGAGGCCAGTAATGGTTAAGGATTGGATCGATACGAACGACTTCTCGAAGGAAGAGCTCCTGCACTTCGTCGACCTCGCCATCGCCATGAAGAAGAGCATCAAGGAGGGCGGCGTCTACCCGCAGCTCCTCAAGGACCGCACCCTCGGCATGATCTTCCAGCAGGTCTCCACCCGCACCCGCATCTCCTTCGAGACCGCTATGACCGACCTCGGCGGCCACGCCCAGTTCTACGGCCCTGGCACCATCCAGCTCGGCGGCCACGAGTCCATCGAGGACTCCGCCCGCGTCATGGGCTCCCTCGTCGACATCCTGATGGCTCGCGTCGACCGTCACAAGGACGTCGCCAACCTCGCTAAGTACTCCGAGGCTCCGGTCATCAACGGCATGTCCGAGTTCAACCACCCCACCCAGGAGCTCGGCGACCTCATGACCATGGTCGAGAACCTGCCCGAGGGCAAGGAGATCGGCGACTGCAAGCTCGCCTTCATCGGCGACGCCACCCAGGTCTGCGTCTCCCTCATGTTCATCGCCTCCAAGATGGGCATGGACTTCGTGCAGTACGGCCCCAAGGGCCACCAGATCTCCGACGGCGCCCTGCACGTCGGCACCCCTGAGGAGCGCGAGGAGTTCGGCAAGAAGCTCATGGCCATCGGCGAGGAGAACTGCAAGCTCTCCGGCGGCACCATCACCATCTCCGACGATCCCTCCTGCATCGAGGGCGCCGACTTCGTCTACACCGACGTGTGGTACGGCCTGTACGACCAGGAGGAGGAGGGCGAGTCCTACATGGACGTCTTCTATCCCAAGTACCAGGTCACCATGGACCTCATGAACGCCGCCGGCCCGAACTCCAAGTTCATGCACTGCCTGCCGGCCACCCGCGGCGAGGAGGTCGTCGACGAGGTCATGGACGATCCCGAGCGCTCCCTGTGCTGGGTCGAGGCCGAGAACCGCAAGCACTCCATCCGCGCCATCCTCGCGGGCCTCTGCCCCGAGCGCAAGGTCAACGAGGAGGCCGCCGCTGAGGCCAAGGCCGCTATGAACGAGGCCCTCACCGCCCTCGGCAAGACCCCGCTCGCCTAAGGCTAGCTCTCTCCTCTTGCAGCGGGAGCTGCCTCCTAACCACCGCTCCCGCTGCATCTTTTCTGCCCCTTCTCAGGTGAAGGACATATCCATGAGCGAATCTAAGAAAAAGCTCTCCTTCCTGACCGTCATCGCAACGGTTATCTGCGTCGTCTTCGTGTGCGAGGCCGCCGCTCCCGCCGCCGCCATCGGCAACCAGCAGTTCTTCTGGTGGATCTTCCTGATCATCACCTTCCTGCTTCCCTACGGCCTCATCGTGGCCGAGCTGGGAACCACCTATGATGGCGAGGGCGGCATCTACGACTGGGTCCGAGAGGGACTCGGTGACAAGTGGGGTGCCCGCATCTCCTTCTACTACTGGGTGAACTACCCCTTCTGGATCGCCTCCCTGGCGACCATGTTCCCCGACATCCTGGGCATGGTCTTCGGCGTCTCCTTCGACCTTCCGGTTGCCATCGCCATCGAGCTCGGCTTCGTGTGGATCGTCTACCTCATGGGTCGCTCCAAGGCCGCTGACTCCGAGTGGGTCCTCAACGGCGGCGCCCTCATCAAGGTCGCCGTCGCCGTCATCGTCGGCGCCCTGGGCATCTGGTACGCCATGCAGAACGGCTTCGCGTCCGACATGAGCGCCCGCACCTTCCTGCCCGAGCTGACCAATGTCAACGCCCTCGGCTACCTGTCCATCATCATCTTCAACTTCATGGGCTTCGAGGTCATCTGCACCATGACCGATGACATGGCCGATCCCAAGAAGGACATCCCCAAGGCCATCATCATGGGCGGCCTGGCAATCGCTGCGATCTACCTCTTCGCCGGCTTCGGCATCGGCGCCGCCGTGCCCGCCGACCAGATCGACCCCGACTACGGCATGATCTACGCCCTGCAGACCATGGTGGGCGACTCCCCGCTCTTCAAGATCGTCTGCATCGCGTTCCTCATCACCCTGTTCGCCAACATGGCTGCTTGGTCCTTCGGCGTCAACTCCGTCGCCCGCTACGCTGCCGAGCACGGCAACATGCCCAAGGTCTTCGCCTCCATGATCTCCAAGGACGACATGCCCAACGGCGCCAACCTCGTGAACGCCGTCGTCGCCTCCCTCGTCCTGGCCCTGCAGCTCGTTCCGATCAAGGCCATCTCCGAGGGTATCTTCTGGATGCTCTTCGGTACCTCGGTCGTCTTCCTGCTGCTGACCTACATCCCGATGTTCCCGGCGTTCCTCAACCTGCGCAAGAACGACCCGAACCGTGAGCGCGTCTTCACGTTCCCGTTCAAGGGCGCCCTCATGAAGGTCGCCATCGCGGTCCCCTGCATCGAGCTCGTCCTGGCCATCGTCGCCACGATCGTCCCGCTCTCTGCGGCCGAGGTCCCCGAGAAGGTCCCGATGCTGATCATCTTCTTCGTCCTGCTCGTCATCGGTGAGATCGTCCGAGTCTGGAGCGCCCGCGGCCGCGAGGTCGAGTACAAGGGCCTGACCCCCGAGCTCGCCGCCCAGCGCCTGGCCGAGGAGGCCGCCGCCGAGGAGTAATCCTCACCCAAACCGCCCGGTGCGCGCGGTTGCTGCGCCCACCGACCCCTTTCCCTACTTGGTAGGAATGCGCGGGGCACCCCGCTCCGCGTTGTCGGTTGTACGAATATGGAGGTAAAACTATGCGTACGATCTACGAGTCCGATTCCACCCCTAAGGCCGACGGCTTCTTCATGCCCGCGGAGTTCGCTCCGCAGGATCGCGTGTGGATGGGCTGGCCTCACCGCACCGACACCTGGGCCCACGGCGCCAAGCCGGCCCAGAAGCAGTATGCTGCCATCGCTCGCGCCATCGCCGAGTTCACCCCCGTCACCATGTGCGCCAACCAGGCCGACTACGCCAACTGCAAGGCGGTCTTCGAGGAGGACGAGAACGTCACCGTCATCGAGATGACCACCGACGACGCTTGGTTCCGCGACACCGCCGCGACCTACGTCATCAACGGCAAGGGCGAGAAGCGCGCCAACCACTGGCACTTCAACGCCTACGGCGGCCTCATCGACGGCCTGTACTTCCCCTGGGACAAGGACGAGCAGATCGCCCTCAAGATGGCCGAGCTCTCCGGCTGCCGCCGCTATCGTCCCGATGACATGATCCTCGAGGGCGGCTCCATCACCGTCGACGGCGAGGGCACCCTCGTCGTGACCGACCAGTGCCTGCTGTCCCCCGGCCGCACCTGCTCCGCGGTGCTCGAGGAGGAAGAGGACCCCGAGTCCATCTGGCCCAAGTTCAAGAAGAAGTTCGAGCCCTGGAGCGAGGAGCTTCGCGAGTACATGGACGAGCACCTCAAGGATTACCTGGGTGTCGAGAAGGTCATCTGGGTCAAGGAGGGCATCGACCCCGAGGAGACCAACGGCCACATCGACGATGTCGCCACGTTCATCGCTCCCGGCGTCATGGCCTGCATCTGGACCGACGATCCCGAGTATCCCTTCTACGAGCAGTGCCACGCTGCCTACGAGACCCTCTCCAACGCCGTTGACGCCAAGGGCCGCAAGATGAAGGTCTACAAGCTCTGCATGCCGGTCAACCCGCTGTACATGGACCAGGCCTCCTGCGACACCATCGACGCCGACGAGAACGCCGAGCCTCGCGTCGCCGACGAGCCGCTGATCGCCTCCTACATGAACTACCTCGTCACCAACCACGGCGTCATCGTGCCGCAGTACGGCGACGAGAACGACCAGTTGGCCGTCGACACGCTCCAGAAGATCTACGACGAGGTCTGGGGCGAGGGCGTCTACAAGTGCGTGGGCGTCAAGTCCGAGCAGGTCGTCTACGGTGGCGGCAACATCCACTGCATCACCCAGCAGGAGCCCTCTGCCTAAGGCTTCCCTGCGACAGGCGCCCCGGTTCGCATAGGGGCGGGGCGCCTTTGATTGGCTTGCGGTCCAAGTCGCTTGGGCCGCAAGCTGTTTTTTGGCATGGGTTTCGCACCCAGGGCGTGCACGGACAATCGCGGTATCTTGTTGCCTCCACCGCGGTGGCGCCCTTGGTGCGAAGCCCATTTCATCGTCGAACACTGCGGCGCGCGGCGGCGCGCCCGAGCGGAGGGTCCACCATGTCGGAGAGTCTCGAGATGACGGGGACGGTGGGGTCCGGTGGCGATCGAGAGCTCGGGGTCCTGCCCGTTTCGAAGCTGTTTATAAAGTACAGCTCTATCGCGTTCATGGGCATGTTCGCCCAGATCGCCATGGTCGTCATCGAGGGCGCCATCATGGGCAACGGGCTGGGCGCTCATGGGCTCGCCTGCGTCTCCATCATCATGTCCATCGAGCTGCTGAACGTGGCATTGGGCTCCGCGCTGGCGGTGGGGGTCTCGACGGTCGCCGGGAACAGGTTGGGCGCGGGGGATCCCGAAGGGGCGAGCCATGCGTTCTCGCAGGGTTTCTGGTTGAGTGTGTTTCTGGTGGTCGTCATCGTCGCGATCGCCGAGACCTTTACGCCGCAGCTCGTCGCATTCCTGGGCGCTACCCCCGACATCATGGAGGACACCATCGGCGCCAGCCGCATGTTCCTGCTCTGGCTGCCGTTCTGCATCGTCGGCCAGATGCTGTGCGGTATGTTGCGGATCGACGAGAAGCCGCGCGCGGCGGCTTCCTTCCAGATAGTGTCGGCAGTCGTATCGATCGCCTGGCTGGCGACTTCGACATTCGTGCTCGATCTCGGCGTGGTCGGTGCGGGGGCCTACTATGGGATGTCGGTCGGAATCTGGGCCCTATCGATCAGGTATTTCATAGGCGAGGCGCGCTCGGTCTTTCGGATCAGGCTCGCCGACATCCGTCTCGAGCCCGTGTTGTGCCTGCAGATCATCAGGGTCGGCATGCCGTTGTTCCTATTGCAGGCGGCGAGCGCCGTCTACACGACCGTCGTCAACAACGAGCTCGGCCGTCTGGGGACCAGCCTCGATATCGCGGCTTTCGCGGTCATCAACGGCTATATCGTCTACATCATCATGATGATCGTGCAGTCCATAACCTATGGGGTCCAGCCCATTGCCGCCTACAACGCGGGCGCCGGGGCGTACGGGCGCTTAAGGGAGCTTGTCAAGATGGCCCTTGGCGCGCAGGTCGGCGTGGTTGCCGCGCTCACCGCCGCCCTCTACGTCGCCGTTGACCCGATCTGCCTGCTATTCGCGGGGGATCCCGAGCTCGCCGTCGTCTCGGCCGACGCGACGCGCATCGTCATCCTGTTCGGGGCGCTGGGGTGGTCGAGCCAGGTCATCGCGAGTTACTTCGAGTGCATCGAGAAGGTCGGTATGGCCACGGTGCTCGGTATGGCCCGCTACCTCTTCTTCACGGTGCCCGCGGTGCTCGTGTTGGGCGACATGATGGGGGTGTCGGGAGTCTGGTTGGCGCAGCCGGTCGCCGACGTCTTCACGTTCATGTTGACCGCGGCCTTCGTGATCTACGAGGTCAGGCGCCTCGATGCACTCGAATCCGCGCACCGGGTCCGCAGCGTCCCGTCGGCAGCTTAAAGGCGAGCGCCCCTTCCCGCATCTTGCCGGGAGGGGCGCTCGGTCTTGGGGCGCTGCGAGGGGCGGCGGCCTAGATCAGGCGCTCGACGAAGAAGTCGGCCATGCTGAGGAAGAGTCCCTCGCAGTGCTTGTCGAGGTCGAGTCCGGCTATGCGGCCCTTGGCCCGTGCGACGAGCTGGAGGGAGTAATCGCGGGCGAAATCGATGGCGCCCGTCACCTCGAAGATCTCGATGGCGCGGTCGAGTACGGCCGGGTCGCTGGAGCCGGAGCGCAGGATGGCCGCGAGCTCGTCGCGGAAGCGTTCGTCCTCGAGCGCGCGGACCGCGACGAGGGTACGCTTGCCCTCGGTGATGTCGGTGCGGAAGTCCTTGTTCTTGGAGGTCTTGTCGCCGAGGAGGTTGAGCAGGTCGTCTTGGATCTGGAACGCCAATCCGGTGTCCATGCCGAAGGCTCGCAGCCCTTCGACCTGCTCCTCGGTGCCGCCGCCGATGATCGCGCCGCATGCGAGGGGCGTCGCGCCGCTGTAATAGGCGGTCTTGAGCGTGGCCATGGTGAGGTAGTCGTCGACGGAGAGGTCGAAGCGGTCGTCCCGGACCCAGCCAAGGTCGAGCGCCTGCCCCTCGATGGTGCGCGCGGTCATGGCGACGAGCTCGTGCAGGAGGCGGACCTTGAGGGCGTCGTCGAGGTCCTCGTCGTCGAGCACCGCCCGCGTGACGAGGGAGAGCGCGAGGTCGCCGCAGTTGATGGCGAGGCCCTCGCCCTCGGTCACGTGCATGCAGGGCTCGCCGCGACGCATCTGGCCGTTGTCGGCGATGTCGTCATGGATGAGCGCCGCGGTCTGGAAGTGCTCGATCGCCGCCGCGGCGTTCGTTGCGCGCGCGAAGTCGCCTCCCACGGAGGCGCAGGCGAGCATGCAGATCAGCGGGCGGTGCCGCTTTCCAGCGTTCGCCGTGAATCGACGCAGGGGCGCGTAGAGATACGCCTCGATATCGACGTTGCCCGTCTTGCCCGTGAAGTACGAGACGAGGGCGTCGTTGATCTCGCCGGCATGGCGGGAGAGGAATTCGGAGAAGGGGCTGGACACGCTGGCACCGCTTTTCTGGATCGTATCGGAGGGGTTACTGGGCGGTCGCGAAGCCGTCCGGGTTCTTGGACTGCCAGTTCCAGGAGTCTCGGCACATGTCCTTGATGTCGAACTCGGCCTTCCATCCCATCTCGCGCTCGGCCTTGGAGGCGTCTCCGTAGACGGCGGCGACATCGCCCCCGCGGCGCGGGCAGATCTTGTAGGGGAGCTCGCGGCCGCATGCCGCGCTGAAGGCGGCGACGACCTCGAGCACCGAGGTGCCGTGGCCGGTGCCGAGATTGAAGACCTCGACGCCCTCGCGACCGTTCATCCAGTCGAGTGCGGCGACGTGTCCGCGGGCCAGGTCGACGACGTGGATGTAGTCGCGCACGCCGGTCCCGTCGGGGGTGTCGTAGTCATCGCCGAAGACCTGGACGGCCTCGAGCTTGCCGACGGCGACCTGGGCGACGTAGGGCACCAGGTTGTTGGGGATGCCCTTGGGGTCCTCGCCGATGAGGCCGCTCTCGTGCGCGCCGATGGGGTTGAAGTAGCGAAGCAGGACGACGTTCCACTCGGGGTCGGCGGTGTGGAGGTCGGTGAGCATCTCCTCGATCATCCACTTGGTCCAGCCGTAGGGGTTGGTCGCGGGCTTCTTGGGATCGGTCTCGCAGACGGGCAGGCGGTCGGGGTCGCCGTAGACCGTGGCCGAGCTCGAGAAGATGATGGACTTGCAGCCGTGCTCGCGCATCACGTCGACGAGGACGAGCGTGCTCTCGATGTTGTTGTGGTAGTACTCGATGGGCTTCCGCACGGACTCGCCGACGGCCTTGAAGCCGGCGAAGTGGATGACGCGGTCGATGCGATGGGCGTCGAAGATGCGGGAGAGCGCATCGCGGTCGAGGACGTTCGCCTCGTAGAAGGTGAGGCCTGCCGCATGCTCGTCGCCGACGATCGCCTTGATGCGGTCGATCGCCACCTCGCTGGAATTGGAGAGGTCATCGACGACGACGACCTGGTAGCCGCGCTCGAGCAGCTCGACGCAGGTGTGGGAGCCGATGAACCCGGCGCCGCCCGTGACGAGCACGCAGGTGTCTTTGGGTGCAAGCTTGTTTGACATGGGTCTCCTCTCTTTGCACAAGTGATGAAATTATACCTCGGCGCCGTTCCGTTCATGGAAATCGGCGAAACAACCCTGCGGTGGGGTATCCTAGTCGTCAGGAAGTGCTCGACATATCAATGCAGATCAAACGGAGTGAATATGTCCCAGCCTCGAAACACAGACCGCCGCGACCGCCAGAGCGCGCAGGACGCGTTTTTGGCGATCGGCTACCAGCAGGATATGAATCGCCGTTCCGCGCTCAAGGCGCTCTTCGGCATGGCGAGCGCCGCCGTCCTCTTCGGTGGCGTCAACAGGGCCTTCGCGGCTCCGTCGGCGTCCAAGGTGACCACGGACGCGCTGGCGAGCGCCCAGGCGAAGCTCGATGAAGTCACCAAGCAGATGAACGAGCTGTCCGACCAGTTCCAGGCGCTGAGCGAGGAGCAGGATAAGACGATCGGCAAGATCGAGGTCGTCAGCGGCGAGATCGATAAGACCCAGGCGGAGATCGATAAGAAGCGGGCCGAGCTCGAGCGCAAGCAGGAGGTCCTTGCCGGCCGCGTCTCCAGCAGCTACAAGTCGGGCGGCGACAACGGCCTCGCCCTGCTGCTCTCGTCCACCACGCTGGACGAGCTCATCTCCAACGCCTACTACATCGGCAAGGTCAACGAGAGCGACCAGCGCGCCATCGACGACGTGCACAAGATCCAGCGCGAGCTCGAGTTCAAGAAGGCCGACCTCGAGGCTCAGAAGACCGACCTGGAGAAGCTCAAGGCCGAGCAGACCGAGCAGCTCAAGCAGATGAAGGCCAAGAAGGACGAGGTCCAGTCGCTGGTCGACGGCCTCGGGCAGGATGTGAAGGACCTCATCGCGCAGCGCGACCAGGAGATCCTCGCCGCAGTCAGGGCGGAGGAGGAGGCTCGCCGCCAGCAGCTCGAGGCCTCCAAGCGCCCCACCACCTCGATTCCCGGCAACGGCCAGGGCTCGTCTGCGGCCGGCAATCTCCAGCAGCTCGTCGTCTCATGGGCGCATAAGACGCCCTCGCCCGGCGTGGGGCTTTGCGCCTGGTGGGTCTCGGACGTCTTCGAGCGCGCCGGGCTGGGCAACGTCCCCGGCAACGCCGACGACATGTACAACGCCTGGTGCACGAGCTCTAACAAGAGCAACCTCCAGGTCGCCATGATCATCGCCGTCTCGAGCCACAGCCATACCTGGGCGGGCCGCATCTACGGCCACGTCGGTATCTACGTCGGCGATAACACCGTCATGGATAACGTCGGCTACATCCGCAGCATCAACGTCGACTCCTGGATCGGCTACTACGGCGACACGGTCACCCCGCGCTGGGGCTGGGCGAACGGCCGCAACCTCGCCGGCTAGGAAAATCCGAGCATATGATATGGGTGCGCCCGGGGCCGATACGGCTCCGGGCGCTTTCGTTTGCGGGGGCGCAGCCACGCCGCGGCGGCGCGAGCCTAGAGGATGGCGGCGAGGGCCAGGAGATAGGCGAGGGCGCCGAGTGCGAAGGGCGCATCGCGGCGAGCGTCGAACTCGAGCTCGTGCATGCGCGATCGGCGCTCCCCGGTGTAGCAGCGCGCGTCCATGGCTCGCCCGAGGTTGTCGGCGTGCCGAATCGCGCTGGCGAAGAGCGGGACGACGAGGGGGACGCAGGCCCGGGCGTACGCGAGGGCGCCCTTGCCCTCGAGGTCGGCGCCGCGCGCGGCGCTCGCGGCGATGACGTTGTCCGCCTCCCGCGCGAGCGTCGGGACGAAGCGCAGGGCGATGGCGAGGACGACGGCCGCCTGGCTTACGGGAACGCCGATTCGCTCGAGCGGGGCGAACACGCGGGCGAATGCATCGGTAAGCGACGTCGGCGTGGTGGTGAGCATGAGAAGCGAGCCGGCGAGCAGCAGCAGGAAGAAACGCGTCGTGTAGAGCCCCGCCGCCTCGACGCCGTCGGCATGGACGGCGACGGGCCCGAGCGAGGCGACCACGACGCCCGTGCGCACGAAGAAGAGGTTGATGAGTGACGTCACAACGAGGAACAGGGCGATCGGTTTGATCTGGGCGAGCAGGCGCCCGACCGGCACGCGGGAGAACGCGACGGCGGTGGCGACGGCGGCGCCGGCGAGCGCGAGGCTGGGGGCGCTGGAGACGAAGAGGCAGCTCGCCATATAGCAGATGGCGACCACGAGCTTGACGCGGGGGTCGACGC
>USLT01000005.1 GCA_900555585.1 uncultured Collinsella sp. | reverse complement strand
AGAAACCGTTTTGCCGAAAGTGGGCATTATGACGAATAGGGAAAATGGAATTTTCCCATTTTGGCTCAGCCCATTTTTTCTAGAGCAGAGAAAGGGGTTGTTATTTTTTGGAGGATATTTGTATTTGGAAAATATGTTACTCAAGAGTAAAATATGAACAGCCTTTGCTGTACATCTTACCTACGCCTTGGAGGTAGAACTGCTTTCAGGGCATGGTATAGGCTTCCCCCCCCGGAATGGGAGGCTTGCGCATCGTACGTTGAAGGTAATTCCCCTAGGAGACGGACAGTAGACCCACCGCGGTAAAGAGAGGCGAAACGTCCAGAGCGCGGAGGTTCCATTAATGCGGTTTAGAAAAGCACTTCTTAGTGATGTTGAATTTTCAGAGATATCTCTCCGCAGGGAAGCCTAAAAAAGGCGAGGAAGCGTATGTTTCCCCGCCTTGGTGTTTTTTCCGGTTCTGTCCGTTATTCGCCGTATACGGCATACCCGCCTTTACCACGGTGCTTTTTGAGATGATAAAGGGCTGCGTCGGCGTGGGAGAAGAGGGTGGGGTAGTCTTTACCGTGCCGGGGATAGAAACTGATACCCATACTGACCGAGATGCGGTAGCCATTGGGGTAGTCGATATCGGCAAGACGGGCAGTGATCTGGCGGCAGCGGTTTCGGATGACATTTTCGTCCAGGGCGTCGCGGGCAAAGACAGCGATTTCGTCCCCGCCGATGCGTCCGGTGATGTCCGAGGAACGGAACCCGTCACGCACCACTGAGGCGACGGTGAGGATTACCTCGTCCCCGAACAGATGGCCGTACGTATCGTTCACATTTTTAAAGTCGTCGATGTCCACGATGATCAGGGCATGGGTGCCCTCGGAGAGCATATCCTCGGCAAGTTGCTTAAAAGTCATTTTGTTGTAAAGGCCGGTGAGCATGTCCGTCTGTGCTTCTCGGCGCAGGCGGTCTTCTTCAAGCTTTTTGTCGTTGATGTTTGATAACCTGCCGATGACATTGGTGGGCTTGCCGGCGTTATCACGCAGGACTTTGAAACAGATCGTAAACCATTGGTACGTGTTTTCCGAGGTCAATAACCGCGCATCGAACCGCATAAAATCGTCCTCCGAGAGCTCGGTGCTCTTCGTACTGGGGAGGAGATGAAGATCGTCAGGGTGGATAATCTCCAAGAAGTGCTTGTCACGCAGGTAATGTTCAATGTTGCGCGGGCGGTTGAACAGTTTTTCAAAGTTCGACGAAAAGGTAAGGGTATCGGTGGCGATATCCTGTTCAAAGAGGATTTCTTCTGTGATTTCAGTGACGACGTTATACCGTTGCTGCTCCATTTCAAGAGCGCGGATGATATTCTTTTGCTGGGTGATATCTATAAAGACGCCCTGAAAGAGAGGGTACCCCTCCCACTCGCCAACACGTTTGGCCCGCAGGTAGATCCATGACGTCCCGCCGTCCTTGCGCAGAATGCGGTATTCCGCCTTGAGGGAGTCATTTTTTTGGGCGTGTTCACGGAAGGTTTTGAGCATGGTCAACCCATCTTCGGGATGGACGACGTTGATCCCACGGTTCCCAACATCGCGGGCGTAGTCTTCCCGTGTACGGCCTGAAAGGGCATAAAATCCGGTGTTCGCCCAGATGACGCGGAACGAGTCGTCGAGCGCGAAACGGGCCACGCCGCCGTCCACGCTGTCGATGAGCGCTTGCAGTTCCCGGTAGGTGCTGGTGGCCCGTGCGCGGGCTTCTTCGGCCTCGCGGGTCTGACGGTTAGCTATCTCGAAGCTGTTCTTGAGTTTGCCGACCATCGTATTGAGAGCCGAAGCCAGTGCGCCGAGCTCATCGTTCCTGCGGATATTGAAGGTCTGGTCGAGATTGCCCTCCGCCACGCTTTCCGCAAACTGGACTCCCTTGCGCATGGCCGCGACCACGCGGCAGACGACAAGGAACATAAAGAACAGCGCAATGCACACGGCGGCAAGGGCCACGGCGACCGTGCGGTCGCGCATGAGCTGAACGTCGGACATCATGAAATCGCGGGAGACGGTGGCTATGACGGTCCAGCCGTTGGGCAGCGTATTGAAGGTGCTGTAATAGGCCATGCCGTCGCGTTCGTTTTCGAAGGATCCGGCTCCACCGTCGGATATGGCCTCGAGTATGGCCTGTTCGATCATGGCATTGCCGATCATTTTCTGCCTGTCGGGGTGGAGGATGATTTGCCCATTGGGATCGACGACATAGACGATCCCTTTCCCGTGCATGGTCACCGGATCGATGGTATGGGAAGCGATGTAGTCCATGTTGATGGCCCCGACGAGCACCCCCGAGACTTCGCCGTTCACAAAGACGGGTTCGCCTAGGAAAAAGGCGTAATACCCTTTGGTACGCGTGATGAGCGGTCCCTGCACAGAACTTTTGCCGAGCATGGCCTCACGGTAGTACTCCCTGTCGGAGCGATTCTGTCCTTCGCCCATGTTTTCCGTGGAGGCCTCGACCGTCCCCTGTTTATTGAGAAAAATAAGGGAGTCCACGTAATTATAGATAGCGACGCTTTGGTTGATCTGCTCAAGGAAGATCTTTTGCTCCGGTGCGCTGCGGTCTGGTTTTTTTTGAGTGAGGAGCCATTCGGCGTATTGCTTGACGATCTGCCGCTGTGCGGAAAGACGCATGTAGTTGCGGGTGGATTCGAGCATAAACTCTATTTCACGGCTGACCGCTTCCACCACAGTGGCTTCGATGGTGACGATGTTGGATGAAACGATTTTTTTGGCGTTGTCGTAGGCGCTCCCGGCCACAAACGCCAAAGCGATGCTCATAATCAGGGCAATGGGAGCGAGCATCCGGGTTGTAAGCGACATAAGTATCCTTTCGGGGAATTCAAAAAAAAGCGTTCAGGGCACGAAAATTTTTTTGTGGTCTATCCCCCTATCGACAAGTGATTTTTAGAAACGTATTTTCTGTCAAGATAACGTCTGTCCATTGTTTTTGTCCAGATTTTCCTGCGCCCAATCCGGGTGTCGGCTCCGTTTCGGTTGAAAATGGAAATTCGGATGCAGCTCTGGAGCCCTTCCGCCTCAGGCAGAGGAAATATCATAAAAATGGGCCTCATCCTGATGATGAAGCCCATTATGTTGCTAATCGGTAAAAAATAGAAAAGCCGTTTCGGTATAGCAGAAAAGGAGGCTGAGGGAATCCGGCGGCACATGGTATTTACGATTGAATCCGGAATATACTTCTTATATCACACTCATATTCGGAATTCCACACACAGGGGAAACCTAAAAAATCTTCACGCTTGAGCGTGCTGTGCCGCCTTTCGGGGTGCCGCCCTTTCTTTTTCATGTTCCGGAAGAGGCCCGCCGGTCTTCAGGACGAGATGGCACAGGCGTTCCTCTTCCTCAAGACAGGATTCCACTTCTTTGGAGAGCGCCTCCCTGAGGCTGGAAAAGGGGAGGGCCTTGTGCTCGACGCGATAGATGGTGCGGTCGAACTGGGCATTGCTCACGCCGACGATGAACAGTTCACCGGCGCTTCCCGCTGCACGATGCGCGGGGAGAGGCAGGAGAGCATACCCGGATTGTGGAGAACCTGCTTGATGGAGTCGTTGTGCTCGAATTCCAGAAGGATCTGCGGGCGCAGGCCGCGCGGGGTAAGCTGGCGCAGAAACGTTTCCCGCGTTCCCGATCCCGGTTCGCGCAACAGCCAATGGCGGTCGAGCAGAGCTTCGATGGGATATGGCCCGGCCTCGGCCAATGCCTTGTCCGCAGTGACGATCACGAGGGATTCCTTGGCGAGGGGGGTGATTTCCACGGCGAGGTTGTGGACGTCCCCTTCCACGAACCCGACGTCAAGCAGGCCGTGTTCCACATGGCGCACGATATCCGCCGTATTCCCCGACTCACATTCGATTTCGACCTGATGGTGCCGCATCTTGAAATTGTACAGCACTTGCGGCAGCACGAAGTCGGACAGCGTAGTGGACGCGCCGATGCGGATCTTGCCCGCCAGTTCGTCACTCGCCACCAGCGCGAGCACATTCTTGAGCTGGTTATACAGCGGGGCCAGCCGTTCTTCGAGCAGCCGCCCCTTGTCATTGAGCCGGATGCCCCGGCCCATGCGATCGAACAGCGAAACCCCCAGTTCAGCTTCGAAATCCCGGAGCGCGCTGGAGACCGCCGCTTGCGATATGAATAGCTTGGCCGCGGCGTCCCGCATGTTCGGCGTCCTCGCCAAGGCCAAAAAAATTTCCAGATACCGAAGCGTCATGAACCCCTCCTGTCTGCTGTCGGTTGTCTGCGGCAAACCGCAACGCCATTCTTCCGTGGTAACGGATCCGTTATGAGACGGCAACCGGATTGCACTGCAACATATGGAAGATGTTTCTTTTTTCCCATGCCTTTTTCGGCAGGGTTACGCTGTTGAGGAGTGTTTGGACGTCTCCTTGAAAGAAGCCCCGTATATGCCCTCCCGTGCTTCATTCAGGAACATGTTCATGCAACATCATTAAATCACATTTGTTTTTCGTCAAGCGGCGAGAATGTGCCGTCGGATGTTGCCCGGACAACATTTGTTGCACGTTCTTTTGTGAACGCCGCCAGCGTCCTCCTTCCGTTTGATTCGGTCCCGTACCGGTACGGAAAGTCAGGCTCCGTGCTGCAAAGAAAAAAGACAGGAAGGGCATTCCTGTCTTTTATGGGAAACTCTGTATGGAGGGTAACGCATTCGGGAAAGAGGGGCCGCAAAGGTTCTGAAAAGGGGAGGGGGAAACGTTTCAATGAACGCTTCCCCCAAAATCTGATACTTTGCCCGTCCGCGCTAGAAGTTGAGGGAGAGGATGAACCGGGTCACGAAATAGCCGCCGCCGATGAGCCACAGGGCGAGCACGCCCGCGAGGAGGAAAGGCTTGGGGCCGACCATGCGGACCTTTTCGAGGCTGGTTTCCATGCCGAGGGCGCACATGGCCATGGTGAGCATGAAGATATCCAGCGAATTGATGACGCTGACGGCCTGCTTGGGGATGATGCCGAGCGAGTTGATGCCGATGCACGCGATGAACAGGACGGCGAACCACGGGAAGCTGCTGAAATTATAGGTGCCGTAGGAAGGCACGCGGCTTTCCTCTTCCGTCTTTTCGGGGAAGCGGTTCAGCCAGAAGCCGAGGCAGATGAGCAGGGGAGCGATCATGATCACGCGGAGCATCTTGACGATGACGGCGGTGTTGCCCGCATCAATGGAAATGGCCTGTCCGGCGGCTACGGCGTGCGCGACCGAGACGAGCTCGACGGCCTGGTCGAGGACTCCCTGCGTCGCGCAGCGCTCTGGGACGAGGTCAAGGACAAGCTCAAGCAGTCGGGCCTGGGGCTTTCCGGCGGCCAGCAGCAGCGTCTCTGCATCGCCCGCGCCCTCGCGGTCAAGCCCGAGGTGCTCCTCATGGACGAGCCCACCTCGGCCCTCGACCCGATCTCGACCGCCCAAGTCGAGCAGCTCGCCCTCGAGCTGAAGGAGAGCTACACCATCGTGGTCGTGACGCACAACATGCAGCAGGCATCGCGTATCTCCGACTCGGTCGCGTTCTTCCTGCTGGGGGAGCTGGTCGAGCATGGCGAGACCGGCGAGTTCTTCCGCGCGCCGCGCGACACGCGCACGCAGGATTACATCACCGGCCGTTTCGGCTAGGCCGTGGCGCCGCGGGGGTACAATCGGCGTTATAAGGCAAGGAGGCGCTAGCGATGATCTACTACGTCGAGGACGACGACAACATCCGCGGGTTGACGCTCTATGCCCTGCACCAGCAGGGGATCGAGGCCGAGGGGTTCAGCTGCGACAGCGAGTTCAAGGCCGCGGTCGCGCGGCGGGTCCCCGACGCGGTCCTGCTCGATATCATGCTGCCCGACACGGACGGGCTCGAGATCCTGCATCGGCTGCGCGCCGACCAGGAGACGGCGACCGTGCCGATCATGATGCTGACCGCGAAGGACACCGAGCTGGACAAGGTCGTCGCGCTCGACGGCGGCGCGGACGACTACCTCACCAAGCCGTTCTCCTTGATGGAGCTCACGAGCCGCTGCCGCGCCCTGCTGCGTCGCGGCGGGATGAGCAAGCGCGCCGCGGACGACGTCCTGAGCGCCGGCGGGGTGGTGCTGGCGCCGAGCCAGCGCCGCGTGCGCGTCGACGGGGCCGAGATCAAGCTGACCCTTCGCGAGTTCGATCTGCTCGAGTACCTGATGCGCAAGCCCGGCGTGGTGTTCTCGCGCGAGGCGCTGCTGCAGAGCGTGTGGGGATGGGACTTCGACGGCGGCTCGCGAACCGTCGACGTCCACGTGCAGACCCTGCGCCAGAAGCTGGGCGACCATGCCGGCTGCATCGAGACCGTGCGCGGGGTGGGGTACCGCTTCGCTGATTCCAATTGATGGCCCGGTAGCCCATGAGCACGCGGCACGCGCTTTCCAACCGGGTATTCTCCACCATCTTCGTCGTCGCCGTCTGCGTCGTCGCGGTGTTCACGGTCGCGGGGACGGCGTACCTCCAGCACAACCTCGCCGAGTCGACGCGCGAGGAGCTGCGCGACGAGGTCGACGTCGTGGCCGCGGCGCTGCGGCGGGCCGATGACCCCCGCGCCCTGCTCGACGACCTCGAGCTCGACGACACGCGCGTGACCCTCGTCGCGCGTGACGGCAGCGTTGCCTATGACAGCGAGGAGGACCCCGCCGACATGGGCAACCATGCCGAGCGCCCCGAGGTTCGCGAGGCCCTGGCCGACGGGCAGGGCTCGTCCGAGCGCGCGAGCTCCACGATCGGCGAGACGATGCTCTACGAGGCCGTTCGCCTGGGCGATGGCGACGTCATTCGGCTCGCGAAGCGCCAGGAGGGGTACCTCGCGATCGCGGTGCGCCTGGTGGTGCCGCTCATCTCGCTCGGCATCGTCGTCGCGATCTTCGCCTGGGTCGCCGCGCGCCGGGAGTCCGAGGCCATCATCGCGCCGTTGCTGCTCGTCGACCTCGACCATCCGGTGCGCAACCTCGACGTCGCCTACGACGAGATGGTCCCGATGCTCGAGCGCCTGGAGAACCAGCGCCGCGAGCTCAAACGCCAGATGCGCGTGCTCGCCGACAACGATCGCATGCGCAGGGAGTTCACCGCCAACATCACGCACGAGCTGAAGACGCCCCTTACCGCGATCTCGGGCTATGCCGAGCTCATCGCGAGCGGGATGGCCGCGTGCCCGGAGG
Source organism: uncultured Collinsella sp. (assembly GCA_900555585.1). Lineage (GTDB taxonomy): Bacteria > Actinomycetota > Coriobacteriia > Coriobacteriales > Coriobacteriaceae > Collinsella. The sequence continues at coordinate 10,896 of USLT01000005.1, read as the reverse complement.
ACGAGCGCGAGTTCGCGCAGCGCATCCATCGGGAGGCGGGGCGCCTCGCCGACCTGGTCAACGACATCCTCACGCTCTCGAACCTCGACGAGGCCGAACATGGGACGGATTCGGCGCTCGACGCGCTGGGGTCGCGCGAGCCGGTCGATCTCCCGCGCCTGCTCGACTCGATCTCGCAGCGCCTGGAGGGCGTCGCGCGCCGCGCCGACGTCCATATCGAGGTGGCGAGCGATCCCGCCATGGTGGAGGGCGTCCCACGCCTTCTCGACGTGCTCGTCTACAACCTCGCGAGCAACGCGATCCGCTACAACAGACCCGGTGGAAGCGTCGTGCTGAGCTGCGGCGTGACCGAGGACGGCGCCCCCTTCGCGCGCGTCGCGGACACCGGCATCGGCATCGCCCCCGCGGAGCGCGATAAGATCTTCGAGCGCTTCTACCGCGTCGACAAGAGCCGCTCGAAGGCGCGCGGCGGCACGGGCCTGGGCCTCGCGATCGTCAAGCACTCAGCGATGTTCCACGGCGCCACGATCGACCTCGATAGCGAGCTCGGCCGCGGAACGACGATCACCGTCGTCTTCCCCGTCGAGGCCAGCGCCGAGGTCTCCGTCTAGCGCGCCGTCCCTCCCGGGCGGCTCGATGCATACCATGAAAAAGCGCCGCGCTCTGTATATATGCGCGAAGACGGGTTATAAAATCTAAGTCTCAACGTATAAGGTCCGAGTCCGCCGACCGATCGCGGCGGTCCGGGCAGGGCATCTCGAAAGGACGTGCGGCGCATGCGCAAGTTCAAGACGGAGAGCAAGAAGCTCCTCGACCTCATGATCAACTCCATCTACACCAATAAGGAGATCTTCCTGCGTGAGCTCATCTCCAACGCTTCAGACGCGGTGGACAAGCTCAATTTCAAGAGCCTGACGGATCCCGACATCAGGATCGACGCGGACGATCTCGCCATTCGCGTCTCCTTCGACCGCGACGCGCGGACCCTGACGGTCTCGGACAACGGCATCGGCATGACCGCGGAGGAGCTCGAGAGCAACCTCGGCACCATCGCCCATTCCGGCAGCCAGGAGTTCAAGCGGGAGAACGCCGAGAGCCAGGGCGGCGACGTGGACATCATCGGCCAGTTCGGCGTCGGCTTCTACTCGGCGTTCATGGTCGCCTCGAAGGTCCGCGTGGTCAGCCGCGCCTTCGGCGAGGACGTCGCCCACGTGTGGGAGAGCGACGGCATGGAGGGCTACACCATCGAGGAGGGCGAGCGCGCCGAGCACGGCACCGACGTCATCCTCACCATCCGCGAGAACGTCGCAGGCGAGGCGGGGGAGCCCGGGGAGAGCTACGACACCTACCTCACCGAATGGGGATTGAAGGAGCTCATCACCCGTTATAGCAACTACGTGCGCTACCCGGTCCAGATGATGGTCTCCAAGAGCCGCGAGCTGCCCCGTCCCGAGGACGCCGGCGACGACTACCAGCCCCAGTACGAGGACTACCAGGAGCTCGAGACCATCAACTCGATGACCCCCATCTGGAAGAAGCGCGGCTCGGACGTCTCCCAGGATGAGTACGACGAGTTCTACAAGTCCACGTTCCACGACTGGGACGCTCCCGCCCGGACCGTGAGCTTCCACGCCGAGGGCGGCCTCGAGTACGACGCCCTGCTGTTCATCCCGGGGCGCGCGCCGTTCGACCTCTACAGCAAGGACTACGAGAAGGGCCTGGCGCTGTACAGCTCCAACGTCCTCATCATGGAGAAGTGCGCCGACCTGCTGCCGGATTACTACAACTTCGTCCGCGGCATCGTCGATTCCCCGGACGTCTCCTTGAACATCTCGCGCGAGACCCTGCAGCAGGACCGCCAGCTCCGCGCGATCGCCAAGCGCGTCGAGAAGAAGGTCAACAGCGAGCTCAAGGCCATGCGCGACGACGACCGCGAGGCCTACGAGTCGTTCTTCGAGAACTTCGGCCGCGGATTGAAGTTCGGCATCTACTCGAGCTACGGCATGAAGGCCCCCGAACTCGCCGACCTGCTGCTGTTCTGGAGCGCCCGCGAGAACAAGATGGTGACCCTTGCGGAGTACGTCGCCGCCATGCCCGAGGACCAGGGGGACATCTACTACGCCGCGGGCGACGACCGCGACCGCCTCTCCAAGATGCCCGTGGTCCGCGCCGTGCTCGATCGCGGCTACGACGTGCTGCTGTGCACCATGGACGTGGACGAGTTTACCTTCCAGTCCATGCGCTCCTACCACGCGACCGGCCTTCCGAAGCGCTATGAGGACGAGGCGGCGCGCGAGGCGGCCGCCAAGGCCGTGGCCGATGGCGCCGAGCCCGAGCTCGAGGACCGCGACGTCGAGTTCAAGAACGTTGCGACCGGCGACCTCGACCTGGCGACCGAGGACGAGAAGAAGGACGCCGAGGAGGCCTCCCGCGAGCACGGCGACCTCTTCGAGGCCATGAAGGCGGCGCTGGAGGGCAAGGTCGAGAAGGTCGCCGCCTCCGCGCGCCTGACCGATGCCCCCGCCTGCATCACCACCGAGGGGCCGCTCTCGCTCGAGATGGAGAAGGTGCTGGCCCGCGGTCCCGAGGGCGAGCGCGAGGGCATGCCCAAGAGCGTCCGCGTGCTGGAGCTCAACGCGAAGCATCCCGTGTTCGGCAAGCTCGTCGCGGCGCATGCCGACGGCGACCAGGAGAAGCTCGCCCGCTATGCGGGCCTGCTGTACGACCAGGCGCTCCTGGTCGAGGGCATCCTTCCGGACGATCCCGTGGCCTTAGCGCAGAGCGTCTGCAGCCTGATGTAGCGGAAAGGGCGCAGCCATCCGGTCGCGTCGCCAGGGGGAGACGCGTACCCTGCGATTGGATAGCGGGCGCGGACCGTCGGTTGCGGTCCGCGCCCGCTCGTTTTATGGCGGGGCCCCTGGCGCGGCCCTGATAGAATGAAGGGGTCGGAAAGGATGGGAGGCCGCGTGGCAAGCTCGCAGGGAACGGACGCTGACAAGGGGGCGCTTCGCCAGGGATACCTGTCGGCGCGGTCAAGGCTCGACGGGGCCGTCAAGGTCGCGCTCGATCGCAGGATTCGCGCATCGCTCGAGGATCTGGATGCGTTCCGCGATGCGGAGCTGGTCCTCGCTTACGTCTCCCAGGGCGCGGAGGTCGACACGCGCGAGATCATCTCATCGCTGCTGGCGGCTGGCCGCCGCGTCGGGGTCCCGCTCGTCGACGCGCGCGCGCACGCGCTCTCGTTCCATGAGATCGGATCGCTCGACGAGCTCCGTGCCGGCTTCAATGGAATCCTGGAACCGGCGCCGCGCGACGGGTCGCTGCTGACGATGGAGGACTTCTTCGGTTCCGTATGCCTGGTCCCGGGCCTGGTTTTCGATGCGGACGGGCATCGCGTGGGGTACGGCGGCGGCTACTACGACCGCTTCCTGTGGCACTATCCCGGCGACAAGATCGCCCTCGCCCGTTCCATGCAGCTGAGCTCGAACCCGCTTCCCGTCGAGCCCTTCGACGTCCCGGTGGACTTCATCGTGACCGAGGGCCGCGCCTGGCGCTGCCGCTAGGCATAGCCCGGGCCCGCGGGGCCGAAAAAGAAAAACGGCCCCGTTCCCGGAGCCGTATCGATCAGATGGTGGGCGATGAGGGATTCGAACCCCCAGCCTTGTGCGTGTAAAGCACCTGCGCTAACCGTTGCGCCAATCGCCCATGGGGTCACAGTATATCGAGTCGCGACGCGCCGCGCAAGGTAGGGCGCCCGCGCCCCCGTTCATGCGGGGTCTTCGTGGTCGAGCTCGACGCGTGCGGGCGGGCGGGTATGATGGAGACTGGAAAGACCATACGCATGAGCCGGAGGAACCAATGCCCTACAACGTATTGCCCGAGCGCGCGACCGGCGAGCTCCGCGAGCGCCTCTCCCGCATTCGCTACGTGTTCACCGACCTGGACGGGACCATGCTGGGCCCCGGGTCGTGCGTGCTCAAGGACAACGACGGCAATCCGAGCCTCGACTTCGTCTCGGTCCTCGTCGACCTCAAGCGCGCGGGCGTGGAGGTCATCCCGTGCTCCGGCCGCAACCGCTCGATGCTGCACGAGGACGTGCGCGTCCTCGGCCTCAACTCCTATATCGGCGAGATGGGTGGCCTGATCATGCTCGACCATAAGGGCAACGAGTGGGAGTACTTCACCGCCGACATGCCCTACGACCCGGCGTGCGGGAAGACCCCCCACGAGTGCATCGAGCAGACCGGCATCCTGGACGAGTTCATCGGAAGGTGGCCCGGCCTGCTGGAGTTCCATAACGACATGTCGAACGGCTACAAGCACCGCGAGGTCACCGTCGGCATGCGCGGCGAGGTCCCCGACGAGGAGGTGCGCGAGATCATCGAGCGCGCCGGCGCCTCCGTCACGTGGGGCGATAACGGCTTCCTCAACTACATCTCCGCTCCCACCACGCTCGAGCTGCCCGAGGGAGTGCGCGGCCGCGCCTTCAACCTCATGCCCGCCGGCCTCAACAAGGGGCGCGCGGTGGCGCGCTTCTGCGAGGCACGCGGCATCGACCGCGCCGAGACGCTCTCCATCGGCGATGCGGGCTCGGACCTCCTCATGGCCGATGCGACGGAGATCTTCCTTTTGGTCGAGAACGGCCTGAAGAACCCCGGAGCCGCCGAGTTCCTGGAGGGCGCCGAGAGCGCCTACGTGACGCGCGGCCGGATCGTTGAGGGCTGGGTCAACGCCATGCGCACCCTGCTCGATGCGCGCTCCTAAGCTGGAAGGCGACTCATGAATTCCCTGGATGTACAGGATATATCGGAGAACGCGCTCCCTATCGGCGTGTTCGACTCCGGGCTGGGAGGCCTGACGGTCGCCCGCGCCATAGCCACCGCGCTCCCGCACGAGTCCATCTACTACGTGGGCGACACGAAGCGCTGCCCGTACGGAACGCGCTCGCAAGACGAGGTCCGGACGTTCGCGCTCCAAGCGGGCAGGTGGCTCGAGGCCCATGCGGTCAAGATCATGGTCATCGCCTGCAACACGGCAACCGCGGCGTCCCTGGCCGCCGCGCAGCGCCTCTTCGACGTCCCCGTCATCGGCGTCATCGCGCCGGGCGCCCGCGCCGCCATCCATAGCACGCGCAGCGGGCGCGTGGGCGTCCTGGCCACCGAGCTCACGGTCCGATCGGGCGCCTATGCGCGCGCCATCCGGGCGCTCGATGCGGGGGTCGAGGTCCACGGATGCCCCGCGTCGAGCTTCGTCGACATCGTCGAGGGGGAGCTGGCGACCGGGGCCCATCTGCAGGAGACCTGGCTCGAGGACGGCGACGTCTTCGACACGCCGGCGGTCCGCGCCGAGGTCGCGCGCACCATCAAGCCGCTCGAGGATGCGAAGATCGACACGGTCGTGCTGGGATGCACGCACTTCCCGTTGCTCGCCGGCCCCATCCGCAACGCCCTCGGACCGGGCGTGCGCGTGGTCTCCTCCGCAGAGGAGACCACCCTCGAGTTGACGGAGATCCTGCGCCGCCGCCAGCTTCTCGCCACCTCGGAGGTGGTTCCCGAGCACCGCTTCGCGACCACGTCGGACAACATCGCGGAGTTCGCGGCGGCAGGCAGCTTCATCTTCGGGCAGCCGCTCAAGAGCATCGAGCACATCTCGCTCGACGAGCTGGCGAGCCTGCCCACAGGCGACCTCTAGGTCCCGCCCGAGACGATTTCCACCTTAGACGCAAGGAGCCCTTCCATGGATCAGATCACCCCCGTCCGCTCGTGCGGCCGAGCCGCGAACGAGATGCGCCGCGTCTCGCTGGAGCGCGGCATCATGAAGAACGCCCTCGGATCGTGCATGGTCGAGTTCGGCGATACCCGCGTGCTGTGCGCCGCAACCATCGAGGAGGGCCTGCCCGCCTGGCGCCGCGCGAGCCGCGCCGGCTGGGTCACGGCGGAGTACGCCATGCTGCCCGCCTCGACCAACCGCCGCACCAACCGCGAGGTCGGCAAGCGCAAGGGCCGCTCGATGGAGATCGAGCGCCTCATCGGCCGCAGCCTGCGCACCGTGGTCAACCTGCGCGCTCTCGGCGAGTACACGGTCACGGTCGATTGCGACGTCATCCAGGCGGACGGCGGCACGCGCACCGCGTCCGTGACGGGCGCATGGGTCGCCCTGCACGACGCCCTCATGGCGTGGGTCGAGGCGGGCAAGATCACCCGCCTGCCGCTGACCGGCCAGGTCGCCGCGGTATCCATGGGCGTGGTCGACGGCATCGAGATGCTGGACCTCGATTACAAGGAGGATTCCAACGCCGAGATCGATATGAACCTGATCGCCACCGACTCCGGCGAGATCGTCGAGATCCAGGGCACCGGCGAGCGCATGCCCTTCGACCGCGCCCGCCTGAACCGCCTGCTCGACCTCGGCGATGCCGGGATAGCCAAGCTCATCGCCCTGCAAAACGAAGTCACCGCCTTCCGAGACTAGGAGTCGAACATGGCCCTCGAGCACATCGACATCGATACCCTCGATCCCGCGCGCACCATCGTGGTCGCGACGGGCAACATGCATAAGCTGACCGAGATCCGCGACATCCTCTCCCGAGTCCTGCCCGACACCCGCTTCGTAGCCCTGGGGCAGCTCGGCGATTTCGAGGAGCCGGAGGAGAACGGCTCGACCTTCCTGGAGAACGCCCTGATCAAGGCGGAGGCCGCCGTGTCGCAGACGGGCCTGTCCGCCATCGCCGACGACTCCGGACTGGTAGTCGACGCGCTGGGCGGCGAGCCCGGCGTCTACTCGGCGCGCTATGCGGGCGTCCACGGCGATGACGAGGCCAACAACGAGAAGCTCCTCGCCAACATGGACGGCGTGGCGGATGCCGACCGGACGGCGCGCTTCATGAGCGTGGTCGCGCTCGTCGGCTCCGACGGCGCGGTCTGCACGGGCACGGGCGCCTGCGAGGGCGTCGTCGGCCATGTCGGCCGCGGGGAGCACGGCTTCGGCTACGACCCGCTCTTCCTGCCCGACGACACCCCGGGCAAGACCATGGCCGAGCTCGAGCCGTCCGAGAAGAACGCCATCAGCCACCGCTTCCACGCCCTGGCCGACCTCGCCGCGCAGCTCTCCGGCGAGGCGCTCGCATGAGGGCGGTCGTCCAGCGCGTGACGAGCGCGTCCGTCGAGATCGATTCCGAGGTCGTCGGTCGCATCGGCCGCGGCTACCTGGTCCTTCTGGGCGTCGGGCACGGGGATAGCGAGGAGACGGCCCGCAAGCTGTGGGCCAAGCTCCGGGACCTGCGCATCAACGACGACGCCCAGGGCAAGACCAACCTGGCGCTGTCGGACGTGGATGGCGAGGTGCTGGTCGTCTCCCAGTTCACGCTCTACGCCGACTGCCGCCGCGGCCGCCGGCCGTCCTTCACCGCCGCCGGGGCGCCGGACGAGGCGAATCGCCTCTACGAGTACTTCCTCTCGCTCGTCCGCGCCGACATGGGGCGCGTCGAGTGCGGTCGCTTCGGTGCCGACATGGCCGTCTCCCTCGTCAACGACGGGCCCTTCACCATCGTCCTGGATACCGACGACCTGGCCTGATGTGGGCGTCACGTGCGCTGACGTGCAATTTATCTAACACGTTGCTATACTTGTAGAGTTTGTAGCTAATTTGGGCGCATTATGCCCTTACGGAGGCGTGTAGATGGAAGAGCTGGAAGTTAACCACGTAGACGAGATCCACCAGAAGCTCATCGAGATGGTGGGCGCCCGCGTGCGCGTCAAGGCCAACATGGGCCGCACCCGCGTCGTCGAGCGCATGGGCACCATCAAGACCGTGCATCCGGCGGTCTTCATCGTCGAGGTGGACGAGCGCCGCGGTCGCAAGTCCCGTCAGTCCTACCAGTACGTCGACGTCCTGACCGGCACCGTCGAGCTCTTCGATCCCGAGTCTGGCGAGCATATCTTCGTCCCGCTCGGAAACCAGCTCGAGGAGCACTGATGCCTTCAAAGTTCATCCTGGTCACCGCGCCCGCGAAGGTCAACCTCTATCTCGGCGTCCATCCGGGCGCGGGCGAGGACGGATACCATCGCGTCGACACCGTGATGACGACCGTCGACCTGGCGGACACCCTCGCGATCGCGCCGGCCGACGATCTGCTCGTGCGCACGGTTCCCGAGGCGGATTTCCCCATGCAGGAGAACACGGCCTACAAGGCCGCCGTCGCTATGGGGGAGGCGTTCGGCCGCAAGCCCGCCTTCGCCATCCTGATCGATAAGCACATCCCCGTGCGCGCCGGCCTCGGCGGCCCCTCGACGGACGCCGCCGCGACGATCATGGGCATCGCCCATTATTGGGGTATCGACCCCACCGACCCGCGCATCAACGAGGTCGCGCGCTCCATCGGGGCGGACGTCCCGTTCTTTCTCTATGGCCCCCCCGCGTTCCTCGCCGGTCGCGGCGACGCGATGGAGGAGCTCTACCGTCCGCTCACCGGGACGCCGGTCGCCCTCATCAAGCCCAAGTCCGGCGGGGTGAGCGCGGCGGACGCCTACCGCGCCTTCGATGCCGCCCCCATCGAGCCGGCTCCCATCGAGCCGATGCTCGAGGCGATGCGCGACCATCGCGAGACCGACATCTTCGCGAACGTCGCCAACAACCTTGCTCCCGCAGCATGCTCCATCTCGCCCGAGATCGCCGAGGTGCTGGCATGGGTGCGCGAGCAGCCCGACGTGCGCGTGGCGGAGGTGTCCGGTTCGGGCTCCTGCGTCTTCGCTGTCTGCAACACGCAGATGGCGGCCGAGAAGATCGCGCTTGCGGCCCTGAAGGACCGTGATTGGTGGGCCCAGGCTGCTAAGATGGAAAAATCTGGTCCATATATCGCTGTGGGCTAGACTTCTTGGTTTCGCTCTGATACTATAATCAAGCTTTCGGGTTGTGGCTCAGTTTGGTAGAGCACCGCGTTCGGGACGCGGGGGTCGCTGGTTCAAATCCAGTCAACCCGACCATCGCATGTTAAACGGACCTGCTTATCGCGGGTCCGTTTCTTTTTGCAACCGGGCTTTCCGCCGGATCGTCCCTATCCTGCACGAAGCTGCCCGTTTTTTTACAAATCGCTGACCTTCGTGCTCCTCACGTGCAAAATATGGCGGAGTTGTTCGCGTTGCGCCCTCGCGGTATACTCATTCGAGCTGTACGCGTGCGGCCACCTATCAGACGCACACAGCTTGCTGCAAGGTATATGGCTGTCAAGCGCCCTTGCGGTTTCGGCCGCGCGTCGACTCTATGCATTTGGAGGAAAAAACATGCGACTTGGTCCTATGGAGCTCGCGGTCATCCTGATCGTCGTCCTGCTGATCTTTGGCCCCAAGAACCTTCCCAAGCTCGGCAAGGCGTTCGGCTCCACCGTCAAGAACATCCGTGAGGGCATGGCCGGCGACGACAAGCCCGAGGAGGTCGAGTCCGAGACCGTGGTCGAGGATGATGACGACGCCGAGATTCGCGACCTCGAGGCGAAGCTCGCCGCGGCGAAGGCCAAGAAGGAAGAGAACGCAGAGTAGCCCTTCCCTCCTACAGGGAGAGCGGCGACCGGCTTTCCCGGAAGGGCTGGCCGGTCGCTTTTGCTGTTTGAATGAGTTGTAACGCACGCTATATGGAGCAAGGAGTTCCTACATGGACGCAAGCCAGATCGTACTGACCGCTGAGGGCCGCAAGAAGCTCGTCGAGGAGCTCGAGTGGCGCGAGGGCGAGAAGAGCCGCGAGATCGTCGAGCACATCAAGGAGGCCCGCGCCTTCGGCGACCTCTCCGAGAACGCCGAGTACGACGCCGCCAAGGAGGAGCAGGCCCGCAACGCGGCCCGCATCGCCGAGATCCAGGCCATCCTGGCCAACGCCCGCGACGCCGAGAGCGGCGAGTTCGGTCTGACCGTCTCCATCGGCAGCACGGTCGCGCTGGTCGATGAGGACGGCGTCGCCACCGAGGTGACCATCGTCGGTACCACCGAGACCAACTCCCTGCAGCACAAGATCTCCAACGAGTCCCCCGTCGGCCGCGCCATCATCGGCCATGGCGAGGGCGAGACCGTCGAGGTCGTCACCCCGTCCGGCAAGCGCCGCGTCTACACCATCACCAAGATCTCGCGCTAGGGTTCGTTCCAGGATCCTAGCGCTCATCCGCTCCCCGAGGCCGCCGGCCCTGGGGGGCGGTTTTCGTTTATGTCAGATATCATGGGGGCGGGGGAGACCCTAACCCGTCACCGACCGTCATAGGAGAGGAAACCATGGCCGAGAACACCACGACCGCGGCGACCGAGTCTGAGGCCGTCAACACCTTGAACGACGAGCGCGCCCGCCGCCTCGCCGACCGAGCCTCGCTGTACGCCGCTGGCAAGAACCCGTATCCCGAGCACTCCGACGTGACCGATCACGCCGCTGACCTGCTCGAGCGCTACGAGGGGCTCGCCGCCGAGGAGGAGGGCGCCGAGACCGTGACCGTCGGCGGCCGCATCGTCGCCAAGCGCGGCCAGGGCAAGATCATGTTCCTCGTCCTGCGCGACCCTTCCGCCGATATCCAGCTCTTCTGCCGCGTCAACGACGTGGAGGAGTCCTCCTGGGAGGTCCTGAAGTCGCTCGACCTCGGTGACATCGTCGAGGCGTCCGGTATCGTCGTCCGCACCAAGCGCGGCGAGCTCTCCGTCGCGCCCCGCACCGCACGCCTGCTCTCCAAGGCGGTCCGCCCGCTGCCCGAGAAGTTCCACGGCCTCTCCGATAAGGAGACCCGTTACCGCCAGCGCTACGTCGACCTGATCGTCAACGAGGACGTTCGCGAGACCTTCCGCAAGCGCTCCCAGATCATCTCGACCTTCCGTCGCTACATGGAGGACAACGGCTACATGGAGGTCGAGACCCCCATCCTGCAGTCCA
>USLT01000004.1 GCA_900555585.1 uncultured Collinsella sp. | reverse complement strand
TGCCCCCATATGGACCTGAACCATACGCGTCTGCCAATTCCGCCACGCCCGCGTGCTGTCTTATAATAGCGAACTCTCGGCTAGGGTTCAAGCTCAATCGCGATCTTTTTTGATCTTGGTATTCATCCCCGCTCTGAACTCAGATAACCCCTATTTCGACTTGCCACCCTCTTCCAGCTTCCTCGCCTCCGCCTCCTTGCGCGCGTTCACCTTGCGCGCACGAACGCGAATGTTCTCCGGATCGAGGCGGGCTTCCTGCGCGAAGAGGTACTCCTGCACGTTGAGCCCGGATGCCCCCGTAGAAGAGGCCATGTCACCGCAGTTGAGGAAGAAGCGCTTGGAACCCGAACCGTCCTCGATACGCAGGAAGGCGCGGCCCTGAGCCGCCTCGCGGACGGCGCAGCGCACCAACCCCGCGGTCGAGAAGCGACAAGCTTTACCGAAGGACTCGAACTCGACCCCCTCCTCGTCCAGACGGATCACGCGCGGGAACGCGCGCGCGATGAACGAGCGCTGGAGCGTGTAGACGCCACCGATCATCATGACGAGGCCCGCGACGCGAGCCAGGGGCATCATGGTGCCCAGGTCAACGAGGTTGAAGAAGAACAGGAGCACGCCGAGCACGCAGAAGGCTATGGAGCCATACGCCGGCGTCAGGACCTCCATGCGGTAGACCCTTTCGTCTGCGATGTACTCGCCGCTCCATACGGGATCGAACTCGAGGGACTCGGTCTCGGCGGCGCTACGCTCCGCCTTGTGTGCTTGGGACATGGCTCCTCCTTGAGAGCGAGGTAAAAGAAGGCCCGCACCCTGCGCGAGGCGCGGGATGCGGGCCTTGTGTAAACGCTATCGACTAGTATACCCGACCATGGGACGGATAGGCGCTACTCGGCGGCGTGGAGCTCCTTGGCCTCCTTGAGGATGCGGGAGCGGTTCCACAGGGCGAGAGCGAGGGCGGCGACACCGGTGACGCCGAGGCACAACCAGCCGTTCATGTTGGAAAGGAACACGAAGATGAAGGTCAGCGGGTTCGCGCCGTCGCAGAGCGAGGAGATCTGCGCGTTGGCGGTGCCGGCGGCAGCAGCGACGTCAAAGCCGGACTGCAGGGCGGCAGCGGTCTGGAACGGAGCCATGTAGGTGGAGATGAGCAGACCGATGGCGAGAACGATGATGCCGACGATCAGGCCGCGGAAGCCGTTCTGGTTCACGATGGGGGTGATGAGAACGAGCATGTAGGTAGCCGTGGAGAGGTCGCCGAAGGGGATGACCTGGTTGCCGAGCGGCTGCAGGGCAACGGCGAGCAGCAGCATGACGGGGATCAGGATCAGGGCCAGGGACAGGGTCACGGGGTGGCCGACGCCGACGGCGGAGTCGAGGCCGATGTAGATCTTGCCGCGGTTCTGGAAGCGCTTCTGAATGAACTCGGAAGCAGCGTCGGAGATGGGCAGCAGGCCCTCCATGAGCAGGGAGGCCATACGGGGGATCAGGACGAGGACGGCACCGAGGGAGACGCCCAGGACCAGGATCTTGGTGATGGAGCCGGCGATGTCGGCGGCGTCGAAGTAGGCGACGCAGCCGATGACCATACCGATGACGGTGCCGACGAACAGGGGCTCGCCGAAGACGCCGAACTTCTTCTGCATGGACTCGACGTCGAGGTTGATGTCGCGGACGCCGGGGATCTTGTCGATGAGCCAGTTAACGGCCATGGCGATCGGGGCGAAGGCGGCGGTGAAGCCGTGAGGCAGGGAGACGCCGGGCATGCCCAGGGACTTCTCGACCTGCGGGGCGGTGATGTCGCCGAGGATCAGGACGACGACCTCGTTGATGATGGCGGCGGCGAAGCCGATCATGATGTTGTCGGTGATGATCGCGACGATGGCGCCGGTGAAGGCGAAGTGCCAGTAGTTCCAGATGTCGACGTCGACGGTCTGGGTGGTGTTGGTGAGCAGCATCAGCAGGTTCACGATCAGGCCGAGCGGGATGATGAACAGGCCGACCGTGGAGCCCATGGCGATGGCCGAAGAGGCGGGCCAGCCCACGTCGATGATGGAGAGGGCCAGGCCGAAGCGCTCGACCATGGTCTCGACCGCCGGGGCGAGGTTGACGCCCAGGAGGTTGTTGATGATGAGGTTCAGGCCGATGAAGCCGACGCCGACCGTCAGACCGGCCTTGAGGCTCTTAGAGAAGCCGGCGCCGAGGATGGTGCCGATGATCGTGATGATGATGGGCATCATGACGGAGACGCCAAGACCCTGGATGAAGGTAAAGAAACCTAGGATCGCATCCATGCTGAGTTCCTTCCGTAAAGAATCGATACAAGAAAACGCACCAGCGTGCCGCAGGGCAGCGCGGCGCACGGGCACGTTCTCTCAACGGGGCCGGGGCTGATTAGCCCCGACTATGCCGATAGCAGGTATTACTGGGCCATGACGTCCAGGATCTGCTTCTCGGCATCAGCCTTGCCCATGCCCGTGAGGAACGGGACGCCGCTGACGTAGGCGCAGGTGATGCCCTCGGGAGCGACGGTGGTCGCAACGAGGAGATCAGCGTCGGCGCACTGCGTGGCGGCCTCGGCGATGGCGCACTGAACGATGTGGAACTGGCCCTTGTAGCCGTTCGCATCGAGCAGGTCGCTGACCTTGCGGGCCACCGCGGTGGAGGTGGCGACACCGGATCCGCATGCAAGAACGATCTTCTTCATAGGTATTCTCTCCTTTCGTACCAATACGATGCCAATAGTTTACTTCCGCACCGATCCGCCCCATGCGAGGCAACGGTGAAAAAGACGTATTTCGCACGGACGTCAAAATCCGCTCGGGCTACTCGCCCATCACCACGACCTTAGCCTTGCGGGTGCGCTCGCGCGTACGGTCGTAGTCGACGAAGTAGATGCTGGCGAGGCCGTTCATCTCGAGCTTGCCATCGGCGACCTCGAAGGTCTGGTTGCTGCCGATGAGCGTGGAGCGCAGGTGGCCGTCGCCGTTCCACAGCATGGTGCGGTCGAGGTTGGGCAGCCAGCTCTCGGGGTTGGGCCAGGACTCGACCTCCTCGAAGTGCTGCAGGCCGGGGTAGCGGTAGGTGTTCCAGTCGTGCTGCTCGGGGAAGATGCGCTCGAGGCCGGCGTTGAGGTCGGCCTGCAGGAACGTGTCGCCCGCAGGGGTGGTGTCGTGGTCGTACTCCTCGGAGAAGACGGCGCAGGTGGTGTGGCAGGAGATGACGACGGCCACGCCCTCCTTGATGCCGCTCTTCTCGACCGCGGCGGCGACCTCCTCGGTGATGTCCACGTACGTGGGCTTGCCGGCGAGGGTCTCCATCTTGATGAGGTCCTTGTAGACGGTCATTTAAGCCTCCTTGGCGATGTCGGTACGGGCGCGATCCAGGGCCTCGAACATCTCATCGAGGGTCGCGAACGGATCCTCGGCGGCGACGATGCCGGAGGTGCCGCCGGTGCTGTCGGCGCCGTACATGATGGCGTTGTAGACGTCCTCGCCGGTGGAGATGCCAGCGGCCTGGAGAACCTTGGTCTCAGGGGAGACGCGCTTGACGGCCTCGGTCGAGGAGCGCATGTAGTCCTCGCCGGCGACCTGGCCGGTGCCGATGAGGCTGGTGAGCTCGCAGACCATGACGTCCGGATGCAGGTGGGCGATCCACTCGCCCTCCTCCACGGAGTCGGCGCAGACGACGGTCAGGATGCCGACCTCCTTGGCACGGGCGATCGTGGAGGCGAGCTCGTGCACGGTGCAGGGGTTCTCGGCATGGTTCAGGAAGGTCGCCTTGACGCCGGCGGCGGCGAGCGCCTCGGGGAGCACGTGGCCCATGCCGCGGCCGGGCTTGAGGCTCTCCATGAACTGGGCGCACGGGATGAGGTGCGGGCACTCGTCGATCACGCGGGGCAGGTCGATCAGCTGCGCGGTGAACAGGACGTCGAAGTCATACTTCTCCGCGAGGGCGTCGGTGTGCTTGGCGAGCTTGATCAGCTCCTCCCCATAGAGATAGGACTTGGGGTTAACCACGAAGAACGGACGACGGAGCTCGACTTTATCCATGTAATCATCTCCAGATGAATCGGGGCGCGGACGCATCCGTACCCGTGTCGTACATCCTGGCTCCATGATGGAGCCTACGCTTGTATATTCAATTCTAGACAAGTCGAGTAAAAACGCAAAACAAAGTTTTAGATGAGCGGATTATTTTTTACTGTAAACGGTCTCAACTGAAGTGATCGCCCTCTCGTTGGCGCGCCGTTCCGGTAATCGTCTGCCCCGCGCAGAGCATGGTGTCGCCCCACTCGATGGGTCGGCCGTCCTCTAACACGATCAGCTGCTCGAGGTTGAGCACGGGCGAGTTCTCGGAGACGTCCATGACCGCCGCGAGGTCCTTGCCGGCGGCGCGCGCCGAGTAGGCCATGTTCGAGTACATGATCCGGTTTCCCGAGCAGCGCTCAACCGCCTCGAACAGCGACATGGTCTCGAGCGGCATGTCCTCGATTCCCGGGCAGATGTCCATCGGGGTCCAGCTGTCGAGCACCATGATCGGCTTGCCGGCCGCCGTGCGCAGGCGGCGCAGGCGCAGCACCGGATCGCCCTCGTTGATCTTGAGGCGCTCGGCGACCTCGGCCGTAGCCGGGATGCGCTCCTTGGACAGCACCACCGTCTTGAACGCGATGCCCTGGTCCTTCAAGGAGGCGGCGAAGGAGAAGGGGCGGTCGCCACCGGGGTGGGCGATATGCGGCTCGCAGACGAAGGTTCCGCGACCATGCTCCTGCGCGAGGAGCCCCTCGTCGACAAGGGTGGCGATAGCCTTGCGAACGGTTCCGCGGCTCACATCGAACCGCGCCATGAGCTCATGCTCGGACGAGATCCGCGCGCCAGGCCCCCATTCCTTGGCGTAGATCTTCGATCGGATATAGTTCGAGACTTTTCCGTGCAGCGTCTCGGTTGCCACCCTGCTCAACTGATGATGCCCTCCGTCTGGCCCCTCGCGCGGCGGCGCGAGGGAGCGTGCTTCCAATCTTCAGTAGCGACTATACAACTCTATGAACAAGTTTTGTTGCGCAACCACGCCAAGTTTGTCGAATCGCCGACGGACGGGGCGGGGCTCCCACGCGAGCGGCCGGCGCGCGGGACCGACGCGGCGCTAGCGGTTCTCCTCCTCGAAGGCCGCGATCTCGGACAAGAAGAGCTCCCCGAAGGCATCCGCCTTCTTCTCGCCCACGCCCGAGACCCCGAGCAGCTCTTCCCTATCGGCAGGGCGCCGGCGGCACATCGCGCGCAGCGTCGCGTCGTTGAAGACCATGTACGGAGCCCAACCGCGCTCGGAGGCGCACGACGTTCGCAGGGCGCGCAGGCGCTCGAAGAGCTCCACGTCGTCCCCGACGCGCGAGCGCGCATCGCCCGAGGACTCCTCGCGCAGCAGATCGACCGCGCGGCGGGCCCGAGACGAGCCCCCGCCGTGCGCTCGGCGCTTGACGGTGAACGAGAACGACCCGTCCTCGGCGCAGAGGGCCTCGGCGGCCCGGGGACCGAGCTCCAAAACGGGGAACTTGCCCGGCGCGACGCACAGGAACCCGCGGCCGACGAGCTGGTCGATAAGCGCCTTGATGCGGCCGACGGGCATGTCGGCGAGCGCGCCATGACCCGAGGACTCGTCGAGGCGGGCGGAGCGGACCTTCTCATGCAGCGTGTCGGCGACCAGCGCCTTGCCGAACCTGCCGGGGATCGTCGAGACGAATCGGACGACCTCGAGCGCCTCGCGGCCCAGGTCCTCGACCTCGAACTTCGTGAGGCAATTGGAGCAGTTGCCGCAACCGGCGGCCCCCTCCAGGGGGTCGGATTCGCCGAAATAGCGCAGGATGTACTCGCGCAGGCATCCGGTCGTCTTGCAGTAGCCCTCCATCTGGGCCAGCAACCTGTAGCGGTTCCGGCGCGCCTGGCTGCGCTGCTCCTCGTCGAGGGACTCGTCCTCGGGCTCCTGGCCGATCAGGAACTGCCGCAGGCCGAAGTCGCCGGCGTTCCACAGGAGGTGGCAGCTCGCCGGGTCCCCGTCGCGGCCCGCGCGGCCCGCCTCCTGGTAATAGGCCTCGATGCTCTCGGGCGCGTTGTTATGGATGACGTAGCGGACATTGGGCTTGTCGATTCCCATGCCGAAGGCGTTGGTCGCGACCATGACGTCCACGCGGTCGTCGATGAAGTCGGCCTGGTTGCGCCGGCGCTCCTCGACGCCCATGCCCGCATGGTAGCCGGCGACGCGGACCCCGCGGGGCGCCAGCTCGCGGCCGAGCTCGTCGGCGAGCGCGTCCACCGCCTTGCGCGTCGAGCAGTAGACGATGCCCGACTCCCCCGCATGGGAACCTACGTACCGCGCGATCCAGCGGGCCTTCTCCCTATCGGCGAGCTCCTCGACGCTGAAGGACAGGTTCGCGCGATCGAAGCCGGTGACCACGGTCTCGGGCGAGCTGAGGCGCAGCATGGACTCGATGTCCGCGCGCACGCGGTCGGTCGCGGTCGCGGTGAAGGCGGCCACGACGGGACGCTGCGGCAGAGCCTCGATGAACTCGGCCACCTGCAAGTAGGACGGACGGAAATCCTGCCCCCATTGGGAGACGCAGTGCGCCTCGTCCACGGCGACGAGCGGGACGCCGATTCCGCCGGGAGCGGCCGCGCCCCGCGCGAACGCCAGGAAGCGCGGGTCCGCGAGGCGCTCGGGCGCCACGTACATGATCTGGTACTGCCCTTCGGCGGCGCGCCTCAGCACCGTGTTCTGCTGCGCGGGCGTGAGCGTCGAGTTGAGGTAGGACGGGCGGGCGCCCGCCGCCTTGAGCGCGCGCACCTGGTCGCCCATGAGCGACACGAGCGGGCTCACCACGAAGGTGATGCCCGGCAGCATGAGCGCCGGCACCTGGTAGCAGACCGACTTGCCGGCGCCCGTGGGCATGATGCCCAGCGCGTCCCGCCCGTCCAGGATCGCCGATACCATCCGCTCCTGCCCAGGGCGGAAGGACTCGTAACCGAAATAGGTCCGCAGCGTCTCGAGCGCGCCGTCATGCATATGCCCACCCCTTGGTGATTCCCGTGATCGTCTGCGAGCCATTATCCCCCAAGGCGCGGACGTTGTTGCGCCGGGGCGCCTGCGGAGCGCTTGCCCAAACGTTACAAACTCGCCATATACGGTAGGGGGCGCAGGGTTCCGCGCATGATAGAATCAGCGCTCATCCCCTCTACGCCAACGCCAGGAAGGAGCCCCATGTCGGCAGGCACCATAGACAGCATCGTTGACCGCACCCTCGAGCTCGCGCGGCTCACCATCGTGCGGCGCGCCATCACCGCCGTCGCCGTGACCGCCTCCGCCCTGCTGCAGACCTTCCTCATCCAGGCGTTCGTCGAGCCCGCCAACCTGCTGCCGAGCGGGTTCACCGGCGTCGCGGTCCTCGTCAACCAGATCACGTCCCTCGGCGGCGTCCACATCTCGACATCGCTCGGCATGCTGCTGCTCAACATCCCCGTGGCGATGCTGTGCTGGGGCTCGATCAGCAAGCGCTTCGTGATCTTCTCGATGATGCAGGTCGCGCTCTCCTCGCTCTTCCTCAACATCTTCGACTTCGATCCGCTGCTGGGAGACAAGATGATGCTCGTCATATTCGGCGGCTTCATCTCCGGCCTCTCCATCGCCATCGCGCTCAAGGCCGGCGCCTCGACGGGCGGCACCGACTTCATCGCGCTATGGGTCTCCAACAAGACCGGCAAGACCATCTGGGGCCTCATCTTCGCGGGCAACTGCTTGCTGCTGGTCATCTTCGGCGCGCTCTTCGGATGGGACAGCGCCGCGTACTCCATCGTCTTCCAATTCATCGCCACCAAGGCGATCGACAGCTTCTACCACCGCTACGATCGCGTGACCCTGCAGATCACCACGCGCGTGCCCAACGACGTGATGGACGCCTACATCGAGCGCTTCCAGCACGGAATCTCATGCGCCGAGGTCATCGGCGGCTACAGCCGCGAAACCATGTGGCTGCTGCACACCGTCGTCTCGACCTACGAGTCCAAGGACATCATCGAGCTGGTCTGCGACGTCGACCCGGGCGCCGTCATCAACATCTTCCGCACGGACAACTTCGTCGGCGGCTGGTGGCACGGCAACGTGGACGAGCCCGTCCCGACGGCCGTCCCCGACCCCGATAAGCCGGCGCGCCTGCTGTCCAAGCACGCCCGCCGCAGCAAGCAAAGCGAGCTGCAGCAGGACGACGGTCGCTAAACGCTGCCCTCCTTCAGCTGCGATCCAATATAACAAAAGTGGGAGGCCGCGAATGCGGCCTCCCACCGGGGGTGGTCATCTCTCGTTTTTGTTAGCAAATGCCAGCGAGACCAAGAACCAGTCCGATAGCCATCGTTCCGATGATTACAACATTCACGTTTACATTCTTACGCAGGAGCTGGAAGCAACCAAGCGTGTAGAGCAGCGGAACAAGACCCTTGAAGATCAGATCAATCTGGCTCTGGATCATCAAGGGATCACCCTGAGGCATCGGGATAGCCAAAATGGTACCGAACTTCACAAAAGATGCCGCCATGGCACCAATCATCAGCAGGCCAAGAGTGCTGGCGAGCTTGGTCAACACTCCCATTAGGCCGCTTTCATAAATCTTGGTGATAAAGCTAGATCCAACACGATAGCCCAACACGGTCAAGAACCAGCGGGTCAGCCATGACGGAATGTTGTAAATCAGGAGGAATACGATCGGTCCCAGAATTGAACCATTGTCCGCGCAAAGCGCCATTCCCACAGATGCGGCGATAACGCGCAGAACTCCCCAGAAAATCGCATCGCCAATACCTGACATCGGCCCCATGAGGGAAGCTTTGATCGAATCAATAGAATGCGTATCGAAATCCGGCTTCTCGGAGTTCTCCTTCTCCATGGACGCAACCAGGCCCATGCAGAATGTTCCAACATTCGATGTGATGTTATACCACGTGGAATGGCGCTTCATCGCATCGATTCGCTCTTCCTTCGTCTTATAGAAGCGCTCAATCGCAGGCCATATAGACCACATGAAGCCAGATGCACCAGCACGAGCGCCGCCCGAATAGATGGAGAAAACATTAAAGGAGTGCAGGAAGATGCCGCGCAGCATCTTGCGGTCCTCGTTCGGCAGATCCCTCGTGGAAAGGCTGATCTTGTTCGAGGCACCCGTCATCTCGTTGGTACTCATGCGAAAAAGTCCTCCTCCTCGAGCTCGGCCTGAGTAGTTGCACCACTAGAAACACCAGAAGCGCGCAGGCTCTTGATTTGATTCTTGAGATCCAGGGTCTGCATATCACGGATACCGGCAACCACGACGATAACGACTCCGATCGCGGCAACGGCGACCATGGGGAGCCCGAGATACTGCACGCACACAAAGCCAAGCAGGAAATACACGGCAAGTTTGTTATCCCAAAGCATACGAAGCAGCAACGCCATTCCCACCGCGGGAAGCAGGCCAGAAACGGTATTAAAGCCATTGAGTACAACCTGGGGGACCATATCCATCAATTGGGAAGCAGGCTCGGCTCCAATGTAGACCGCGAAGAACGTCGGGATTGCCAGAACGGCGTTCATCAGCACGCCACCGCCAAGATGGCAAAGCATCAGGCTCTTGCGATCTCCCTTGCTAGCCGCCCAATCAATAACAGGCGCCCAGAAAGAGGAAAGGACATTAAACGTAAGAGAAGTGAACACATTTACAAAAATAGCCGCAGCAACCGCCAGGGGAATCGCGACGCCCTGCTCCATACCGGAGCACACGACGAAACAAACCGCGAGGACAGTACCAGCGATGGTGTCTGCCGATGTGGCGCCTCCCACATTAACCGCGCCGATAAAGACCGCCTGAAGCGCGGCGCCGATCATAATGCCCGTCGTCATATCCCCGAACACAATTCCAGCAACCAGGCCCGCTCCCAACGGTTGCTCGATCATAGGCTGACCGAACGTCCATTGCACGTAGTAGCAGAAGAAGGCGACGAGATACGCGATGATCGCTGTCTCAAGCATGCGAGCTCCTTTCCTATGCAGCCTATATAGACCTCAGCGTCCTTCCGAAACGGAATGACCCCATTACAGCTTTGCAAGCAAATCGGATACCTTGACTTTCGCATCCGTTACGCCGACTTGGTGGTACACGGGCAGATCGAGCTCGCATAGCTTGCGAGCCGCCTCGACTTCACTCGGATTAAGCGTCACGCCAGTCGTGAGCAACACTTTCTTCGAATCGTCAGAACGGTCGAAACGCCCGGCGTTCGCCACGTTCACGGCTTCAACGTTTCCAGTCGCTGCCGATGCCAAACGATATGCATCTTCGACATTTGCCGTCAGGCAGAAAATACGCATCTGGGCCCCACGGGGATCATTCGCAACGCTTATCGCATCTTCAACCGTCCTAATAAGCAGCTTCTGCTCCTGCGGACACGCCATTTTTAGGGTTGCTGCCTGCGTTGCGTCCTGTGCAGCATGGTCGTTCGCCACCAGGATCCCCTTTGTGTTCAGCTCCTTGCCCCACATAAGAGTCACTTGCCCATGTATCAAGCGATCATCAACACGAATTTGCACTATCATCTGCACTCACCTTTCTTCTTTCGCCCATTGGCGCTTGCATTACTCGAAAAAGTCGCCCTCTTCATCCACTACATCGCATGAATCATCAACCTCCACGCGCGTCATTAGGCCAGAGCCCGTCTCAAGCACGGCATCGATCATCTGCGGGGTAAATGGATCAGGGGAAATGAGGCACTCGAGCACAACCGCCAAATTAAAGCCGGTTACATGAATGGCGCCGTAATTCGATGGCTTCATCATCGTGACCATATTGCAGACACTGCCACCCAGCAGATCGGTAAATACGATCGCATCATCCTCGGGATCCAATTCATCAAAGAAAGCTTGTATCTTCTCGCGCGGATCCGTTTCGTCCACATAGCAATCGACGGCCGTTATGGCGCTATCATCTCTAAGCAAGATCTTCGCCACGCTTTTGACTCCACTCGCCAGGTGCCCGTGAGACGCCACAAGAATCTTCTTCATTCAGACCATCTCCTATGCAAGCGCATCGGCGCCATTGGCAAAATTCCTAACGATATGGTCAAACGTGCGAACAAGCGACTCATACGCCGCCGTCGTCATATCATGCCAATACACAACAGGCCGCTCGCTCCCCTTCTCACGGTCGCGAACCATGTCGAGAACCGCCTCGCCTGCATACTTAACTCCATAGGTGTAGTAGTTGATCTTTCGCACGCCGGCGTCAATTGCACGCTTGTTGTCTTCGTCGGACACCCCTGAACCACCATGCATGACCAGAGGAACCTTCACTTGAGCGCGAATCTGCTCAAGAACATCGAAATTCAGATTTGGCTCGCCGCAATACAGTCCGTGCACCGTACCAAACGAGCACGCAAGCGCATCGAGACCCGTACTCAAAACGAATTCCCTCGCCTGCGTGGGGTCAGTATAAATAGCCCCCGCCTGCTGAGCGGTACTTCCTCGGTCAGCGTCTCCGCCCTCTCGGGACCCCATGGACCCCAATTCACACTCAAGTCCAGCCGAGAACTCTGCGCACATGTCTGCAGCGGCGCACGAACGCTCAACATTCAATTCATAAGGAAGCGCGGAACCATCGAACATTACGCCTGTAAAACCTAAATCAAGGGCACGCCGCGCATACGAAAGATGCTCACAGTGGTCAAGATGCAAACAAACCTGCGCGCTCGACCGCTCGGCAAGCGATGTGACGATCGGAGCGATAGTTGAAAGCGGCACCAGAGATTCATGAACCTCAGCATGTTGAATGATGATCGGATAGCCGGTTTCCTCGGACACTACGATTGCGGCGCGAATCGCCTCAAGACTTGCTGCATTCACCGCAGCAACTGCCATGTTATTCTGCTCCGCAATCTGACAGATATCACGCAGATTCATTAACATTTTCTACCCGCCTTTCCTCGTTTGGGTTATTTCGATTCTAATCATTTACTTTCGTTTGCATTTGATATCTTTTGATTTGCGGCGAATGGTCGATTTTTAACGCTAATCGTGTTTCGGTTCATTTCTCTTTATTTCGCTCGTATGCTATAAGTAAAGCTGTCAAGCAACCTTATGACAGGAGCTCTCATGTCAGACGATACGCATCGGGTCTTCTACCTAGAAGAAAGGCGTGACGCCATTCTTGCATCTCTGGAAAACGATGGCGTCGTTCGTATCGACGATCTGAGCGAGCGCTTCCAAGTTTCCAGCGCGACCGTAAGGAAAGACATCAGATTCCTCGAGCAACAAGGACTTCTACGTCGCACCCATGGCGGCGCAATACGGCCGCAAAGCAACCTGGAAATGGAATTCGAAACTGCTGCCGTAAGCAACCATGACGAAAAGGTCAGAATCGGACGAGCCGCGGCATCGCTGGTGAACGATGGCGACATCTTTCTCGTACAAGCTGGCACCACATGCCGGGAATTCGTCAATTCGCTTGCAGGCCGTCACAACCTCACTCTATTTGTCAGCGATTTTGAAATTGCCATGGCAGCCGAACGCCTGCTCCCCGATTCTAAAATCATTTTTATAGGAGGCCTCGTGCGCTCGGGCTACCACTACACGAGGGGCACAGAAGCGGTTCGCCAACTGAATGGGTACTGCATTCCGACCGCCTTCATGTGCACCAATGCCTTTAACTTTAAAAACGGGTTTTCCACTCATCAGCTTGAACAAGCCAATTGGCTTCAAGCTCAAATGGAATGCTCTTCAAAGCGCATCATGATGCTCGATTCAAGCAAATTCGAAATAGACGCCCCGTTCGGAGCACTTAGGCTTGCAGACATCGACTTACTCGTTACCGACAATGCAATGAAACCGGAATTACGACGAAAGCTCTCGAAGCTCTCGCCCGAACTGGAAATCATGTTCGTCTGACATTACAAATTACATTGCTCCTCGGAACAATCTCGGGGCAAACGTGCGATCACCCACTCGCTTCAGGCGACCGCCTGAAGCGAATTTTCTAGTCGTCGTCGCCGGAAGCGCCCAGGCGCACGAGCAGGCCGAGCGCGGCCTGAACGCACGTCATGCTCTCATCGCTCGCGTCTATGCCGCGGCCCGCGCCCGTCCCCACGCCGGCTCCGGCGCGATAGGGCACGGTGAACTTGCGGCTCTTGGGGTAGTTGATAGCCCCCAGCTGACCCTTGAGCTCGAATGCGACGGTCTTGGGCACGTCCACACCCTGGAACACCAGGCGCCCCTGCGTGAGCGCCACGCTCTCCAGGCCCAGGCGCTCCGCGCGGATGCGGATGCGCGCGCGGTCGAACAGGTTGGCAGCCGCCTGCGGCAGGTCCCCGTGCTCGTTCTCGCACTCCTCCTGCACCGCGTCCACGACGGCGAGCTCGTCGGCAGCGGCGAGCCTGCGGTACACCAGCACGCGCTTGTCCACCGCGGGCAGGTACTCCTCGCTCAGGAAGAAATCGGCGGGCAGGTTGATCGTCACGCCCGACTCCTCGACGTCGGCGCCGCCCTCGCCGCGCGCCTCGGCGACCGCCTGCCCCAGCATCTGCGTGAACAGGTCGAAACCGACGCTCGACAGGTTGCCATGCTGCTCGGCGCCCACCAGCGAGCCCGCTCCGCGGATCTCGAGGTCGCGCATGGCGATGCGCATGCCGCTGCCCAGGTCCTGGAACTCGGAGAGCGCCATCAGGCGCTCCGTGGCCTCCTCCGTGAGCGGAAGCTCGCCCGGGAACATGAAGTACGCGTAGGCCTGCGTGGCGGAGCGTCCGACACGGCCCTTGAGCTGGTAGAGCTGCGCCAGGCCCAGGCGCTGCGAGTCCTCGATGATCAGCGTGTTGGAGTGCGGGTTGTCGATGCCGCTCTCGATGATGGTCGTGGCCACGAGCACGTCGATCTTGCCGGTGGCGAACTGCACCATCACGTCCTCGACCTCGCGGGGGCTCATCTTGCCGTGCGCCACGCCCACGCGGGCCTCGGGCGCCGTCTCGTGCACGCGCTCCACGGCGTCCTCGATGGTCTTCACGCGGTTCGAAACGTAGTACACCTGCCCGCCGCGGCCCATCTCGAGGCGGATCGCCGCCGACACCACGTCGGGATCGTACTCGCCGACATGGACCTGGACGGGGCGGCGCCCGGTGGGCGGCGTGGTGATGAGGCTCATGTCGCGGACGCCCGAGATCGCCATCTGCATGGTTCGCGGAATGGGCGTCGCCGAGAGCGTGAGCACGTCGATCTGCTCGCGGATGTTCTTCAGCTGCTCCTTGTGCTGCACGCCGAAACGCTGCTCCTCGTCGATGATGACGAGACCGAGGTCGTGCGGGTTCACGTCGGAGGAGAGCAGGCGGTGCGTACCGACCAGCACGTCGACGCGCCCTTCCGCGAACGCGGCGAGCGCGCGGCGCTGCTGCGCGGGGGTGCGGAATCGGCTGAGCACCTCGACCTCGACCCCGAAGGGCGCGAAGCGCTCGAAGAAGGTCTCGAAGTGCTGCTGCGCCAGGATCGTGGTGGGGCACAGCACCATCACCTGGCGGCCGCACGTCACGCACTTGAAGGCGGCGCGCAGCGCGACCTCCGTCTTGCCGAAGCCCACGTCGCCGCAGAGCAAGCGGTCCATCGGCTTGGTGCTCTCCATATCGCCCTTGATGTCGGCGATGGCGTCGAGCTGGTCGCGCGTCGGCTCGTAGGGGAAGCTCTCCTCCATCTCGACCTGGTCGGGCGTATCCGGCCCGAACGCGTAGCCGGTGATGGACGAGCGGCGCGTGTACAGGTCGACGAGGTCGAACGCCAGCTTCTTGGCGCTCTTGCGGGCCTTGGTCGTCGCACGGCTCCAGTCCGCCGTGTTGAGGCGCGTGAGGCGCGGGTTCGCCCCGTCGGGGCCGACGTATCGCGTGATGCGGTCGACTTGCTCGAGCGGGACGTAGAGCTTGTCGCCGTCGGCGTACTCGAGCAGGAAGTAATCGCGCTCGCGCCCCGCGACCTCCTGGCGCGCGATCTCGGCGAACAGCGCGATGCCATGGGTGGCGTGCACGACGTAGTCGCCCGGCTTGAAGGGGAAGGTGACCTCGGTCACGTCGACGCGTCGACGCGCCCGGCCGCGGGCGCGCTTGGCGTCCATGCGCGCGTTGAGGTCGGCCAGCGAGAACACCGCGAGATGCGCCTCGGGGACCACCGTGCCGGCAGGCAGGGCGGCGTCGATGAAGGTCACGCGGCCGCGCGTGAGGGTCGGCACGGTCGGACCGGAGGCGCCCTCCTCGAGCCCTCGGGCGTTCAGCGCATCGGCGCGGCGGCGCGAGACGCTCGGGAGCTCCACGGTCGGGGCGTCCGCGCCGAAGCCGCCCGCGTTCGCGGGGTCGGCCTGGAGCGACTCCTCGAAGGGGATCGACTCGTCGGTGAACCCGAGCTCCATGGACTCGCGGGCGCCGCGGTCGGGGATCGCGAACAGCACGGCGTAGCGGTTGTTGACCACCTCCTGGACGCGTGAGATGAACCTGTTGTCCGAGCCGGCGAGCGCCGGCTGCTCGAGCTTGAGCTCGGCGGTCACCGCTCCGCCCGCGCGGATAAGGCTCACGTAGTTCAGGCGCTGCTGGCGACCGAAGTCGAGCTCCTGCGGGCGCACGTACAGACCGTCCAGGCGCGCGACCTTGGCCTCGCCCGCGCGGCGGTCGAGGTCCTCGTAGGCGCGCATGCAATCATCGAACAGCGAGCGAGGCTCGGACAAGATCACCAGCGCCTCGCGGCTCACATGCGCCAGGGGACTCTCGGTGCGCTCGTAGAGCATGGGGAGGAACCGGTCGAGCTCGGGCGTGGCGATGCGCTGCTGCACGAGCTCGAGCATGGCCGCCAGGGCGGTGTCGCTTTGCGCGGGCTGGTAGAGCGCGGCGCTGATGCGGGCGACCGCCTCGTCGGTGAGCGCGAGCTCACGGCAGGGATAGACTTCGACGGCCGCCTCGTCGCCGATGGTCTGGCCCGTGGAGGCCACCATGCGGCGGATGCGGTCGATCTCGTCGCCGAAGAACTCCATGCGCACCGGCGACGCCGCCTGGGCGGGGTAGACGTCGACCGCGTCGCCGTGGACCCAGAAGGAGCCCGGCGCGTCGGCGGCGTCGGAATTCGCGTAGCCCATCCCGACGAGCAGGCGGGGCACGTCCTCGAAAGGCACCTCGTCACCCACCGCGAAGCGCCTCGACTCCCAATAGCGGCTCTCGCTGGGCGGAACGCAGCGCAGCAACGCGCGGGCCGAGGCGACCATCACGCAATGCTCGCCGCGCGCGACCCGGCCGAGCGCGGCGCAACGGGCGGCTACCACGCTATCGTCCGGAGCGGTGTCCCTCCATGGCAGGTCGACTCGCTCGGGGAAGCGCGCCACGTGCTCGATACCCAGATAGGCAGCGAGCGACCGATAGGCGCGGTCCGCCGAGTCCTCGCCCGAGACGATGTAGACCGTGGGGCGCGGGCGGCGGGCGAATTGCGCCGCGACCATCAGGGTGCGGCCCGACTGCGACACGGCGAGCGTCGCGTCCTCGCCGCGGTCGAGCGCCTCCTCGATGAGGCGGGGGGCCTCGGCGGTATAGAGTTGCGCGGCTATGCGGTGGATCAGCACGGATCTTTCCCCTCTCGGGCCCTCGCCCTATCGGACGGTCGAAACCCGCCGGAAGCAAGTTCCAGCGGGTGGAGCGTGCGGTTCATTTCGCGGCTATTCTACCCCAGCGAACAGCCGACGGCGCGCGGGCGCCGCGGACGACGGGCTACTTGGCGAGCGCTCCGCACGACGGACAGATATCGGAGAGCGGGCACTCGCCGCACAGGGGCTTGCGGGCGTCGCAGATCTCGCGACCCAGCATGATCCATTGGTGGTTCACGTCGTTCCAATACTCGCGCGGCAAGATCTTCAACAGGTCCTGCTCGGTCTTGAGCGGCTCCTTCTCGTGCGTCTTGGGCGACAACTTCAACCGATGCGCGATGCGGTTGACATGCGTGTCCACCGCGATCCCCTCGACGATGCCGAAGCTGACGTTGAGCACGATGTTGGCGGTCTTTCGACCGACGCCCGGAAGCTTCACGAGCTCCTTCATATCG
Source organism: uncultured Collinsella sp. (assembly GCA_900555585.1). Lineage (GTDB taxonomy): Bacteria > Actinomycetota > Coriobacteriia > Coriobacteriales > Coriobacteriaceae > Collinsella. The sequence continues at coordinate 1,402 of USLT01000004.1, read as the reverse complement.
GCGGGCACCTCGCCACCGTAATCGGCGACGATCATCTGGGCCGCTTCGACGCAATGCTTCGCCTTGGTCTTATAGAAGCCGAGCGACTTGATGACCTCCGCGACCTCCGCCGGCGTCGCCGCGGCCATCGCCTCGGGCGTGGGCCAGCGCTCGAAGAGCGCGGGCGTCACCTTGTTCACCTGCGCATCGGTGGTCTGGGCCGACAGCAGCACCGAAATGACCAGGCGAAACGGATTGGCATGGTCCAAGAAGCACTCGACCGGGCCGTAGCGCCTGTTAAGGCGCTCGCACACCTCGATCGCTCGCTCGCGCTTGGCGGCGTTCGTCTCCCTCGGCATGGCGCCCCCTTGATGACATGGATGTGCTATTTACCAATCAGCATATCAAAGCGACGCGTCCGAATCGAGGTCATCGGGGGCGTCGTAGCCGATGACGCCCGCCGCCTCGCGCGCATCGTCGAGCGCCGTGACGCTTTGCAGCTTGCGCTCCATGACGTTGGTCCGCGTGTTGATGATACCGTCGACCGTCCTGCCGGCGGTCTCGATCTGCTTGAGGGCGCGACGGAGCTCGGCCTGGTAGCGCGGGAACTCGGCTTTGACGGCCGCGAGCACGCGCTGAATCTCGTCCGCGCGGCGCTGGAACGCGAAGGTCTGGTAGCTCAACTGCAGGCTGTTGAGGATCACCGCCATGGTCGACGGCCCCGCCACCACGACCTGGAGGTCCCGCTGCAGCGACTCGATGAGACCCGGGCGGTCGACGACCTCGGCGTACAGCCCCTCGAACGGCAGGAAGAGGATACCGAAATTGGTAGTCGCCGGCACCGAGAGGTACTTGTCGCGGATATCCCGGGCCTCGGCGCGGACACGCTGCTCGAGCGCCTTCCGGGCGGCTTCGAGCGCCTCGGCGTCGGCGGAGTCCGCCGCGCGGCGAACGTGCTCGTAGGCGTCACCGGGAAACTTCGAATCGATGGGCAGCCACACGGGCCCGCCGCCCTCGACGGGGAGCCTGACCGCGAACTCGACGCGCTCGGAGGCGCCCGGCTTCGTCGCCACGTTCTCCGCGTACTGATCGGGCGCGAGGATGTCCGCCAGGATCGCGCCGAGCTGGACCTCGCCCAGGATGCCGCGCGTCTTGACGTTGGAGAGCACGCGCTTCAGGTCGCCGACGCCCGAGGCGATGCTGCGCATGTCCCCGAGCCCCGTGTAGACCGCCTCCAGCTGATCGCTCACCTGCTTGAACGAGGTGGCGAGCCGGTCGTTGAGCGTACGCGTGAGCTTCTCGTCGACCACCTCGCGCACACGCTCGAGCTGGGACTCCGTGCTCACGCGCCCGCGCTCGAGCATCTCGGAGGTCTCGCGGCGCGCATCGTCGAGCTGGCGGGACATTCGAGAGAACTCCCGCG
>USLT01000003.1 GCA_900555585.1 uncultured Collinsella sp. | reverse complement strand
TCGAGGACGAGACCGGTTCCCTCGAGGCCGGCAAGTGCGCCGACCTGCTGGTCGTGAACGGTGACGTCGCCGCCGACATCCACACGCTGAACGTCGACAACATGGACGTCATCATGAAGGACGGCTGGATCGTCGACGCCGGCACCTTCGGCGAGGGCAACAAGTACTCCGAGTAATCGCGAGACGCCCTTTTTGGATAGCCCACTTCCTCTCCTGGCCCCGATGGTTCTCCAGCCCATCGGGGCCATTTTCGTCGCATCTGTCAATGGATCCCGCACCATGCGACCGTCCGCCTTAAAAAGGCGCTTGCCCAGGTTGGCCGCAGCCGCGGTTGGGAATACTAGAGGACAGTTGACGTTTTTCCGAAAGGACTGCTAATGCCCGCCCTGATTACCCATCGTCTGTTCGGCGAGGAGAGCGTCGAGCTCCTCGCTCCCGGCATCGTGAGCACCGACGAGGAGCGCATGGCGTTCCTGCTTGCCAACCAAGGTCCCGATCCGTTCTTCTTCCGCGTCCGCACGCTTGCGATGGGGGATTGCATGGAGCTCGCACGTCGCATGCACCGTGCGCGCATGACCCGTCAGTTCTCGGCCCTCCGCGAGGGCGTGAGCCGCCTCAACGAGCATGATGCGAAGCTGGGGCGCGCGTTCGTTCTCGGCCTGCTCTCGCATTATGTTCTCGACCGTAACGCCCATCCCTTCGTGTACGACCAGCAGTGGGGCATCATGGAGGCGGACCCGTCCCTTTCCAAGCAGGGGAGCGACGTCCATGCGGTGATCGAGAGCGACCTGGATATCTTGATGTTGCAGATCAAGCGAGACGGGGCGACCATCGAGGCCTTCCCGCCCGCTGCCGAGCTCGTCACGACGGATCGCATCGATCGCGTTGCGGGCGCCCTGATGAGCCATGTCGCGAACAAGGTGTACGGCCTGCCCATCGGCGCCGGGGAGTACGGCGGCGCCGTCGCCGACATGGTGCTCGCCTACCGCATGATCGAGCCGGCGGGGTCGCTGCCGACACGCGTCGTCCCGCTGTTCGCGGGCCTGGCTCATCCCGTGACCGACCAGGCTCCTCGCCGCGCCGGAAACCTGGACCACCTCGCATGGACCGATCCGTTTACGGACCGAGCTTCAAACGAGAGCTTCCCCGAGGTGTTCGATCGGGCGCTGGAAGACTACCGCTCCACGGCGGCTCGTTTCGTCGACGGCGCGGACATGGCCGAGGTCACGCGCCATGTGAACTATTCCGGCCGCATGTTGTCGGCCGATGAGGAATTCGACCGCGAGGAGTAGCTCCGCGCAAGCGACGTCGCGTACGCGCCTTCAAGGAGTGAAGGAAGAAGGGGTCCAAGCGGGCCTCTTCTTTTTTATGGCGCCGGCTTTCGAGCCATTTGCCTCGGGCTTGCCGACGTATAGCGCCGGTCCGGTTCGGCTGCGGCTCATGACTGCTATCATACTTGTGCTTCAAGCCCCAGATTCCCGTATCTGATGAGGGGATTCTCATGATTACCGTCGCAGACATCCTCGCGATTCCCGCATTTGAAAAAGTAGACATCATTGCACCCATCCAGGGAGCGGGGGAGCGGCGCGTCTACAACGTCGGCATTCTCGATTGCCCTCCCGCCATCAATCAGTACAGCGTTTACATGCCGGGCGAGTTTATCCTTACGAATCTCGGCTTCTGCTATGGTGACCCCGAGCTTTCTGATCGATCATTGATTACGATGATGGAGCGCGGGGTGGCCGCGATCGCGGTCAAGCGAGTGTATGGTCCATGTTTTACAGATGCCGTAAGAGAGGCGAGCGAGCGCCTGGGTGTTCCCGTCTACCTCTATTCCGGTGCATATCATGAGATGGTTGCCTACCTTTCGCTTAATCTGCTCCAGCGTGATCTGGAGGCTTCGGATAAGAGCGGAGCGGTCGACGAGTTTCTTGATAGGCGGTCGAAAAAGAGCATCCGCCGGGAAATCAACGCGCTTACGGGATTGACTGGCGCTGCGCTGCGCTGCATCGCCATTTCTGCAGAGAAGGACGATCGCTGCTCGCTATATGCCATCCAGGACAATTTGAACGACCTATTGGAGGCGTTCAGGAAGAAGCATGACGAGGTCGAGGGTGCATGCGCGTTTCGATACCACGACGCCCTGCTCGCCTTCGTTTCTTATGGTTCCGAGCGGGAGACCGAAGAAGTCTACGATGACCTGATGGCTGCGATCCAGGGCGTTGGCGTGGTTCACTGCGGTATGGGTGACTTGGTTGCCCTGGGTGAAGCGGATATATCTGTGCGGCAGGCGACCATCTTGCTCGCAGAGGCCCATATAAGAGGGGTCCGTTATCTTGGGTGGGCGGATTTGGGTGCCGATGCCTTTACATTCGCAGCCCAGCTGAATCCGATGTTTATTTTGACTGCGCGGTCATTCAAGTTGAGGTTGCAGAAATACGATGAGGAGAATGGCACGGAGCTCGTTGAGACCGCGCGTGCTTTCGCTTTTGCGTCGGGGGACATCGTTACTACGGCGAGGCTGCTTATGCAGCACCCGAATACGGCTCGTTATCGGCTCAAGCGTATTCGCTCCTTGCTTGATTTGGAGGGGGCGGCTGATCGGGAGATGCTGCCCCTGCTCACCCTGATATTTCTCGATGAAATGCGGGCTGAAGCTGCGCCCACGAGGTAGGTTCAGAGCTGTTTTAGTTGGGCACGGTCTGCAAATTTGCCTAGATAGCAGAAGGCCCGCGATCACGTATCGCGGGCCTTCTGCTATCTGTGCGTAGCTATTTGTATAAATGTACAAACGGGACGGACGGCGATTTGTTGGAACCTCCACGCCTGCCCTGATGCCGGGTGCATAGACTACAAATCAAGGTTCAGGCCCGTGGGGGCGAAGGGCGGATGAAGACAGATGCCCAACGTTGTCGGACGGGCTGTATCCCTGCAATGGGGATGACTAAGAAAGCCTAGCCCGCCTGGAGGGGTCCAGCAAAATGGACGTCCGTCGGGGAAGGACGGAATCTGACGGAAGGAGTCGGAACGCTATGACGGAATCGGTTTTTCAGGGACGCCATCTTCTCTCTACCAGGGACTACACCAAGGATGAGCTGATGTGGCTCATCGGTTTCGCGGAGCATCTCAAGGATCTCAAGAAGAAGAACATCCCTCATCGCTACCTCGAGGGCAAGAACATCGCCCTTCTTTTTGAGAAGACCTCCACGCGTACCCGCGCCGCCTTTACGACCGCCTGCATCGATCTCGGCGCCCATCCCGAGTACCTCGGCAAGGGCGATATCCAGCTCGGCAAGAAGGAGACCGTTCTCGACACCGCTAAGGTTCTGGGTTCCATGTTCGACGGCATTGAGTTCCGCGGCTTCAAGCAGGACCACGTCGAGCAGCTCGCCGAGTATTCCGGCGTGCCCGTCTGGAACGGCCTCACCGACCGCGAGCACCCCACGCAGATGCTGGCCGACTTCATGACCATGAAGGAGCACTTCGGTAAGCTCGAGGGCCTTACCCTCGCGTACTGCGGCCAGGGTCGCAACAATGTCCAGAACTCCCTCATGATCACCTCCGCTATCCTGGGTGTGAATTACGTTAACGCAACCCCCAAGGAGCTCGAGCCCGATCCCGAGATCGTCGCTCTCGCGCAGAAGTTCGCGGCTGAGTCCGGCGCCACCATCCGCGTCACCAATGACCCCGTGGATGCCGTCCGCGGTGCCGATGCGGTCTATACGAATGTCTGGGCGGCCATGGGCGAGGAGTCCCAGTTCGCGGAGCGCGTGCGTCTCATGTCCCCCTTCCAGGTCAACGCTGAGCTCGTCTCCCACATCGAGAACCCCGACTGGATCTTCCTGCACTGCCTGCCCGCGTTCCACAACGCGGAGACCGAGTATGCCGCGAAGATCAAGGAGGAACACGGCATCGAGGCTATGGAGTGCACCGATGACGTGATTTATAGCGAGCATTCGCGTTGCTTCGAGGAGGCTGAGAACCGCATGCACACCATCAAGGCGATCATGGCGGCGACCCTGGGCAACCTTTATATCCCTCGCGTGTAAGCGCTCTTTCCGCGGGCCGGTTACCATCTCTCTCCGCCGGCCCGCATCCCCTCTCGCTTGAATTCGGACCTTGGTTTTCATATGGTCCGGATCCTCATCTATCGATTGGAGCGTCTCATGGCTGAATCCACGAAGGAAAAGCCCGCAAAGAAGAAGTTCCAGATGCCGAATACATACGTCATCCTTTTCGGTGTCATCGCTTTTATCGCCGTTTTGAGCTGGTTTGTGCCTGGCGGTGCATACGAGCTCACCGAGGCGGGCGACGCGATTGCCGGAACGTACCACGTGGTCGAGAGCAATCCCCAGGGCATCTGGGACATCCTCATGGCCCCCATCACGGGCATGCTCGGCGGCGGGACCGTCGCCGGTGCCATCTCCATCTCCCTGACCATCATGCTGTTCGGCAGCCTGCTCGAGATGATGGACAAGACCTGCGCCCTCAAGACCGCCATCAAGCGCATCACCATGGCGAATCAGAACAACATGCATGCGCTTATCGCGATCCTCGTGCTGATCATGGCGTTCTTTGGAACCCTCGAAGGCGCCTACGAGGAGGGCATCGTCTACTTCCTGATGTTCGTGCCCGTTATCCTCGCACTCGGTCTCGACACGGTCACCGCTATCATGATCGTCGTTTTGGGAACCCAGATCGGCTGCCTCTCCTCGATCATCAACCCGTTCTCCACGGGCATCGCGTCTGGTATCGCCGGTATCTCTCCTGGCGAGGGCATGTTGGTGCGCGTCGCCATGTTCGTCCTCTTCACCGGCCTGGTCATCTTCATCATCTGCCGCTATGCGGACAAGGTGAAGGCGCATCCCGAGTTCTCGCCGCAGTTCTTCCGCCGCGAGGACGACCTTAAGGAATTCCCCGCTGCCGAGGAGGAGGACCTCACCCTCACCGGTCGCCAGAAGGGTGCGCTGGCCCTGTTCATCCTGACCTTCGTCTTTATGATCATCGGCCTGACTCCTTGGACCTCCCTCAATCCCGAGTGGACCTTCTTCGAGGACTTCGTTGCCTGGATCGGCGCCACGCCCATCCTCCGTAACATCTTCGGTACCGATATGACCGCCTTCGGTAACTGGTACTTCCCCGAGCTGTCGATGATTACGCTCATCATGGTCATTCTCATCGGCGTGGTCATGAAGTACGATGCCGACACCATCATCGACACCATCCTCAAGGGCGCCGCCGGCCTGGTCTCCACCGCCTTCGTCGTTCCCCTTGCCCGCGGCATCCAGGTGGTCATGGACAACGGCCAGATCACCCCGTCCATCCTCAACCTCTGCGAGGGCGCGCTCGCATCGCTCCCGCCGATCGCGTTCGTGGTCGTCGCCCTGCTCTGCTACTTCCTGATCGCGTGCCTCATCCCCAGCTCCACCGGTCTTGCGGCCGCGACCATGGGCATCATGGGCACCCTCTCCACCTTCGCCGGCGTCGACGTCTACATCATGGTCATCATCTACCTCATGGCCCTCGGCCTCGCGAAGATGATCACGCCATGCTCGATCGTCGTGATGACCTGCACGGCGGCAGCGCATATGAGTTACGGCGACTGGGTCAAGAAGATCGCGCCGATCGTGGCTCTGCTCTTCGTCGCCTGCTGCGCATTCCTCTGCGTCCTCGTGATGCTCTAGGCGCCGCGTCCATCGGCTTGAGAGGTCGGCGGGATCGTCTCAACCAGGGTTCCGCCGGGCTTTGCCAAATGGCACTTATATCCATCCATCTATCAGCTTCATTAGGGAATCGGCGTGCGCCCGGGCGCGAGCGGCTCCTCTCCCCGCGAAGGGTTTGCACGCAATCCAAACAGGTACGTCGTTCTTAGAAAGGAACCTACCATGGCAGAAGAGAAAGTCTACGTCTCCAACGCGACCAACCCGCTCAAGAAGGTCATGATGTGCTCCCCGAAGTACTACACCTTCAACGCCATCAACGTCATCACCGCCGAGTGGATGAAGAAGGGCGACACCGAGCAGAACAACGTCATGGTTCAGGAGTGGCAGATGCTCGTCGATGCCTACAAGGACAACGGCATTGAGGTTGTCGAGGTCGAGGCCAACCCTGAGTTCCAGGTTATGACCTTCGCCCGCGACTACGGCTGCATGATCAAGGAAGGCGCCGTCATGGGTCACTTCCGCCATCCTGTCCGTCAGATCGAGGCCCAGGCCTATGAGGCCAAGCTCAAGGAGATGGGCGTGCCCATCGTCGCCCGTGTTAACGCTGGCTGCATGGAGGGCGGCGACTTCTGGATGATCGACGAGCACACCCTCGCCTGGGGCATGGTCGATCGTACTGACGAGCAGGGCGTTGCGAGCCTGCGCCACCAGCTGGAGAAGTTCGGCTATACCGTCGTCGGCGTTCCCTGCCCGCCGGACAACCTGCACCTCGACATGATTTTCAACATCGTCGCCCCGCAGGTTGCCCTGGCTTGCATCGACCAGCTCCCCTATAACTTCCTCCAGATGCTCAAGCGCCGCGGCTTCGAGCTCATCCCCGTTGCCAGTGAGGATATGTACAAGCATGGCTGCAACGTTCAGTGCATCGGCAATAACAAGGTCATCGCCATCGAGAAGAACAAGCATATCAATGACAAGATGCGCGCGCTGGGCATCGAGGTCATCGACGTGCCGCTTGACCAGATCCTGCATGCAGGCGGCGGTCCGCACTGCCTGACTCAGCCCATCGAGCGTCCGTAGCTCCTTTTGTCGGACAGGGGCGCCGCTGCCACCCCCGTGGCGTCCCCGTCCGTCTAGGTTTCTCGTCTCAGGCCATGGAGGGCTGGGAACGGGAGAGAAGCCGCGCCATCGTCTACGGCTTAGTTGCCATACGTTATGGTGCACCCTCGGCGCTCGTCGGTTTTCCGGCGGGCGCTTATTTATTTGACCCTCCCATGAAAGGACGGCCCGTGATGAAGGTTTTGATTAGCGACTATGCAGAGAGCATGATGCCCGAGCATGGACTGGAGACGGAGACCCTCAAGTCTCATTTGGGCGAAGACCTCGAGGTCGAGGTGTACGCTTACACTGATGACGCGCGCGAGGAGTTCTACGAGCACCTCGCCGATGCCGACGCCCTGCTCACTGCGTTCATTCAGATGGACAAGGAGGCCTTTGAGCACGCGCCGAAGCTCAAGGTGATCGCCATCAACGCGACGGGCTTCGATAACGTTGACATGGAGGAGGCTACTAAGCGCGGCGTGGGCGTGTGCCCCGTCGGCGAGTACTGCACCTGGGACGTTTCCGAGAGCGCCATCGCCTACATGTACGCGCTCAACAAGCACTTCAAGTTCTATATCGGCCAGATCGAGCAGCAGCATCGCTGGGATTATGCCGCCGCTCCGGAGGTGCCGCGCCTCGAGGACCAGACGCTGGGTATCTTCGGCTTCGGCAAGATCGGCAAGTGCACCGCTAAGAAGGCCAAGGGGCTGGTGAAGCGCATCATCGCCAACGATCCGTTCATCGACCAGGGGCTCTTTGCCGAGCACGGCGTCGAGCAGGCCGAGATCGACGAGGTTCTCGAGAACGCCGACATCATCGTCAACCACATGAACCTCAACGAGACGAACATGCACTACTTCGATGCCGAGAAGTTCGCCAAGATGAAGAAGAAGCCCATCGTCATCAACCTCGGCCGCGGCCTGTCCATAGACGAGCCGGCGCTCATCGAGGCGTTGGACGAGGGTAAGATTCGCGCGTTCGGCGCCGACGTTCTCTATGACGAGACCCCGGATCTCGCGAACCATCCGCTCGTCGGGCGCGAGAACGTGATCATCACTCCCCATTCCGCTTTCTATTCGTCATCTTCGCTGCGCGACCTTATGGTGTTCCCATGCAACAATATCGGTTACTTCCTTACTGGCCAGAAGGACAAGCTATTTAAGCTGGTTAACGACGTGCCTGTCGTCAACGTTCTCTAATTTGCTAGAAATGGTTAAGGGCTCTGCACCCGTCAGGATTTTGGCGGGTGCAGCCGAGTTTATAAGGAGTGCGGCATTATGGTGAATGACGCTGCGGGAAAGGGCACTAAGGTTAAGTCCGGCTTCAAGATGCCCTCTTCCTTCACTATCCTGTTCGGATGCCTTTTGCTGGTGGCGCTGGCCTCGTGGGCGGTTTCGACCTTCGTCCCCGAGGTCCGCGGTGCCACGCTGGCGGACTTCATGAAGTCGCCCTTCCTGGGATTCGAGAGCGCGATGCAGGTCTGTGTCTTCATCTTGGTCCTTGGCGGCTTTCTGGGCGTGGTGCAGAAGACCGGGGCCCTCGACGCGGGGATCTCCGCGCTCGTCGCGAGGCTGGGCGGCAACGACCTGTTGCTGGTCCCCGTCCTCATGCTCGCTTTTGGAATCTGCGGCTCGACCTACGGGATGCTCGAGGAGTCCGTTCCGTTCTACCTCCTGCTCGCCTCGGTCACGTTCGCCATGGGCTGGGACCCGCTCGTCGGCTGCATGGTCGTCCTCATGGGTTGCGGCCTGGGGGTCCTGGGCTCTACGGTCAATCCCTTCGCGACCGGCCTGGCGCTCGACGCCCTGAAGGCGGCGAATATCCCCTATGACCAGGGCCTGATGATCGGCATCGGCCTGCTCATGTTCGTTATCGGCGAGGCCATCGGCATAGCTTTCGTCATGCGCTATGCGAAGAAGGTCCGCGCCGACCGTGCGGCGTCTTCCCTGAGCTCCGAGGAGTGGGCCGTTGCCGAGAGGGTCTACGGTGGTGAGGCCGCTGCCGGGGAGGCCAAGGAGCTCACGAAGGTTCAGAAGCGCGTCCTCGTGCTGTTCGCCATCACTTTTATCGTCATGATCATCGGCTTCATTCCCTGGCAGACCTTCGGTGTCGAGGTCTTCAATATCGGCGCCGCCGGCGACGACCATTCTGGCGCGTGGACCGCCCTGTTGACCGGCCTGCCCGTCGGCGAATGGTACTTCACGGAATGCGGCGTCTGGTTCTTCACGATGACGGTCGTCATCGGCAAGGTTGCCGGGATGGGGGAGAAGGAGCTCGTCGATAACATTCTTTCCGGGTGCGCCGACCTGGTGTCGGTCGCGCTCGTCGTCGCGGTAGCCCGCGGCGTTTCCGTGCTCATGGCGACGACCGGTCTCGACGTGTGGGTTCTCACCACGGCGGCGGACGCGCTGCGCGGGGTCTCTGCGGTCGTCTTCGCGCCCCTCTCTTACGCGCTGTATTTCGCGCTGTCCTTCCTGATCCCGTCGAGCACGGGCATGGCGACGGTGTCGATGCCCATCATGGGGCCGCTCGCCGCCGGCCTCGGTTTCGCCCCGGAGGCGATGGTGGCCGTCTACCTCGCCACGCATGGCGTGGTGGCGATGATCACGCCCACCTGCGGATCCATCATGGCGGGCCTGGAGCTCGCGCATGTGAGCTACGGAACCTACATCAAGACCGCCGGAAAGTGCATGGCGCTGCTTACCGTGGTAACGGTCGCGCTCGTGACCGTGTTCATGCTCGTTCTGTAGCCGGCAGGCGGATGAATGGATCGAGGCCCCGTGCGGATTTCTCTGCGCGGGGTCTTCGTCATCTTGGTGGGGCCGGGTGCATGCGTTGCAGGCTCGGCCACGGCTCCCTTTACCGAATCCTGATGCGCCCCGTAGCCGGGCTGACGTACCATAGTGCCGTATCGGACCATGAGTCGGGAGCTGTCATGAAATACACCAAGATGGAGCGCAACTGGATCATGTACGACGTCGGCAACTCCGCCCTCGTCCTGCTGAACACCGCTGTGGTGCCCATCTATTTCAACGCCATCAATACCGGCGCCCATCCCGCCGAGCTCGTGACGGCTTGGGCGAATGCCCAGACGATCGCCTCACTCGTGGTCGCCCTGCTCATGCCCATCCTGGGCTCGCTCGCGGATTACGCGGGCAACAAGATCAAGTTCTTCACCGGCTTCTTCTTCACGGGCCTTATCTTGTGCCTGGTCGAGGCGATCCCTATGGGTGCGCTGCCGTTCTTGGTGGCGTACGTCCTATGCACCATCGGCCTTAACTCATCGATGACGTTCTACGACGCCATGCTTACCGACGTCACTACCGACGAGCGCATGGATTCCGTGTCGAGCGCCGGCTTCGCCTGGGGTTACGTCGGCTCGACCATCCCCTTCATCGTGTGCATCGCGCTCATCTTCATGGGGCCGAGCCTTCTCGGGCTCGATACCCTGACCTGCACGCGTATCTGCTTCGTGGTCACCGCCGCCTGGTGGCTCGCGTTCACCGTCCCGCTGCTTCGCACCTACCAGCAGCGCTTCGGAAAGGAGCGCGCGACCGGTTCGGATGGCGTCATGCGCAATATCGCCGCTACCTTCAAGGGCCTGGCTGACACCATGCGCAGCATCGCCCACGACCGAGTGCTCCTCGTGTTCATGATCGCCTTCTTCTTCTACATCGACGGCGTCCATACGGTCATCTCGATGGCGACCAGCTACGGGGCCGCCCTCGGCATCGACTCCACGCAGCTCGTGCTCGCGCTACTCGTCACGCAGTTCGTCGCCTTCCCCTCCGCCATCATCTACGGCAGGCTCGCCGGCAAGCATGGCACCCTGCGCATGATCATCGTCGCCGTCGCCGCCTATGTCGGCATCGTCCTGTTCGCAGCGTTCTTCCTGAAGTCCGCTCTCGAGTTCTGGATCCTCGCCATCCTGGTCGGCATGTTCCAGGGCGGCGTCCAGGCCCTGTCTCGCAGCTATTTCGGTAAGCTCATCCCCAAAGAGCGGGCCAACGAGTACTATGGTTTCTTCGATATCTTCGGTCGTTACGCTTCGGTCATGGGTACTCTGCTAGTATCTATCGTGACATCGCTCACGGCGGATCCTTCTTTAGGAGTGCTTTCCATCGGGATCCTGCTGGTCGCGGGCCTTGTCATGTTAGTAAAGCTCTCCAGCATGCAGAAGGCGGCCGCCTAAGGGCGCGGTCGGACCTTCGGCGTAGGTTGCTTGGTGCGAGGGCTTTGCTGGCAGTTCCAGTAAAGCCCTCCGTTTTTAGAAGGTGACCGACCAATCATGAAATCCCAATCCATCGCGCGCGTCGGCGTTATCGCCGCCGCCTATGCCGCATGCACGCTCATCGCCATGCTCTTCTTGGGCAGCTTCGCCTGGGGACCCATCCAGTTCCGCGTATCCGAGGCGCTGTGCGTCCTCGCGCTCTTCACCCCCGCCGCCGTCCCGGGCCTCACCTTGGGTTGCGCCATCGCCAACATCGCTAACATCGTGCTCTCGGGAACCGGCATGCTCGGCATGCTCGACGTGGTCTTCGGGTCGCTCGCGACGTTCGCGGGCGCGCTCTTCACCTGGAAGATGCGCTCCCGTCCGGCGGTCGCGCTGCTCGGCCCCGTGCTGGCCAACGCGCTGATCGTGCCCGCGTACCTGCCGCTGCTCCTGCAGGGCATCGGTTTCTACACCATCCCGTTCACCTCGATCTCCCTCGACGGCGCCTGGGGCGCCATGTACGCCTTCGGTTTCGTGGCGACGGGATTGGGCGAGGCCGTCGTGATGTACGCGCTCGGCTATCCGCTCCAGCGCTCGCTCGCGCGCACGCCGTTCATGAAGCGCGAGCTCGAGCGGGAGGCCGCTCGCGCCCGTTAGCGTGAAAGCTGGCGTCGAGGTGGCACATCGGCGCCGGCACCGTGTATCCTACTGGATAGCGGCGTTTTGGGCGCACCCCTCTTTCGTGCGCCCGCTGGAAGGGGGTACGCCATGAGGCCAGTCATCGTGATACCGACCTATTGGGCGGGCACGCGTGCCGAGACGTGGTCGCCTGGAGCCTACGACCATGCGACGGACCTCTTCTCCGAGGAGCCCGAGCTCGACCGCTGCCTGGCATCGCTCGAATCCGTCCGCGACCTTCCCCGCGTCGTCCTGCTCGTCGTCTGCCCGCTCTCGGCGACGCGCGACGTGAAGCTGCGTATCGACCATATCCTGCTGGGCCATCCCGGCCTAGACGTCGTGGTCGTCACGAATCACGAGGCCTCCCGCATCATGGACCGCGTCGCCGCCTTGGCGCCCATGGCGAGCGGCGAGGGCGTCTCGCTGCGCGGCTATGGCGCCATCCGGAACATGGGCCTCGCCGTCGCCTCCATCCTCGGTCACGACGCGGTCGTTTTCCTGGACGACGACGAGGTCGTCTTGTCCCCGGATTTTATGGAGCGGGCCCTGTACGGCCTGGGGCAGGAGACGCGCCAGCGTTTGCCGATCCTGGCGAAGAGCGGCTATTTCTACGATGCCGCGGGGTCTCCGCTGGCGGATGAGTCGCGCGCGCCGCTCGCCGACCGCTGGTGGACCAAGCGCGCGGAATTCAATATCTGGATGCGCCGTGCCCTGGCCGGCACGCGGATCTCCCGTTCCAACTACGTTTGCGGAGGCTGCCTGGCGCTTCATGCGCGGGCCTTCACGCGCATCGCCTTCGATCCGTTCATCACGCGCGGGGAGGACCTCGACTACCTCTTCAACATGCGGCTCTTCGGATATGACGTGTGGTTCGACAACACCTGGGCGGTCAAGCATCTGCCGCCGGACCATAGCGAGCATTGTTCGCGCTTCATGCAGAACGTGTACCGCTGGTACTATGAGCGGGCCAAGCTGTCCTATGCGGGCAGGCAGAAGGAGTACAACCAGGTGACGCCCGCGTCCCTGATGCCCTACCCCGGACCCTGGATATCGCACGAGCTGGACGAGCGGGTGCGCCGCACCTCGCTCGCCCGCCTCGCCTGCACGCGGGAGCATGCGGGCTACCTGCGGGTCTGTCGCCGAGGCCGGGCGGATGCCGAGCGCTACGCGCAGGAGAACGCTGGCAAGTACTTTAGATTCCAGAGCTTCTGGCCTTCGATCATGAACGGCCTGTGGAACGATTCCGAGCTCGCGAGCATGTTGGAGAGCCGATGAAACCATCCGACGGTACGAGGGCGCGCGCCGCCTCCTCCCCGCTGACGTCCGTGTACCATCTGACGGCGGTCGCCTGCGCGGCGCTTCTGGCGGCGTGCTGCGTCTACTCGGTGCTGTTCGGGCGCGACCCTGGGCTCGCCGTCTTCGCCTGCATCCTGTTGTGCGTGCTGCTCATGCTCTTCGTCTATTTGAGCTTCAGCCCGGATTCGCTGCGGTCGCAGTACGTCGAGCAGACGCTGACGACGGCTTCGCACATGCTCGAGGACCTTCGTTGCGGCCTTACCCCCGAGAGCGCCGAGAAAATCTGCCGCCAGCTGCTGCCCGAAACGCGCGCCATCACCGTCGCGGTCACCGACCGGGAGCGCGTGCTCGCCTGTATCGGCGCGCACGCGGCGGAGTCCCCGCCCGGATCGGCGATTCACACGCCGGCGACCCGCTACGCGCTCGACCACGGCATCGTGCAATCCTTCATCAACTCCCCCGCGCTGTTCAGCGTGCATCGCGACCACGCGGTGATCCCGGCGGGCATCATCGCCCCGCTCAAGGTCCGTGGCGAGGCGGTGGGTACGCTCAAGTTCTATTTCGGAACGCCGCGCGCGGTCAACCGGACCCAGTACGCCCTGGTGGTGGGGTTTGCGGACCTCATCTCCACACAGCTCAACATCCACGAGCTCGAGCGGCAGGATGAGCTGACCGCAAGCGCCGAGCTTCGTGCGCTGCAGGCGCAGATCAATCCGCACTTCCTGTTCAACACGCTCAACACCATCGCCGCCCTCACGCGGACCGAGCCCTTGCGCGCTCGTGAGCTGCTGCGCGAGTTCGCGGCCTTCTACCGGTCGACGCTGGACAACTCCGGCTCCCTGATTCCGGTCTCGCGCGAGCTGGCGCAGGTGAATCGGTACCTCATGTTCGAGAGGGCCCGTTTCGGCGAGGATCGGATCGTTGCGACCATGGAGGTCGATGACGAGGTCGAGGACGCCCGGGTCCCCTCCTTCATCATCCAGCCGCTCGTGGAGAACTCGGTGCGGCACGCCATGAAGGACGAGGGCGCGCTGCACATCACCGTCACCGTAAGGCCCGACGGCGACAACGCGTTGTGCATCCGCGTCATCGATGACGGAGCGGGCATGGATAGGGAGACGGCCGAGCGCCTCTTCGACGCCTCGCTTCCGGCGCCCAGCTCGCAATCGCCCCAAGGAGGCGGCGCGGGCGTCGCCACGCGCAACATCTCCGAGCGCATCAAGCGCTTCTATGGTCCGGGATCGTCCATCGATGTGTCCTCTACTCCGGGCGAGGGCACGTGCATAACCCTGCATCTGGATTTGCAGGGAGGCATTTTTGCCTAATCCCTCGATACGGGGGTAGAATGACACCATCTGGGCGCATTCGCCGAGGGCGGCGTCCTCGCACGGGATTTGTAATCGAAGGGGAAAACTGTATGTTACGTGCCATGATCGTCGACGACGAGGCTCCTGCGCGTTCCGAACTGCGATTCCTGCTCGAGCAGACGGGCAAGATCGGTTCGATCAACGAGGCGTCGAGTGTTCGCTCCGCCATCGAGACGCTCATGGAGAACCGCGTCGACGTTGTCTTTCTCGACATATCCATGCCGGGCGCGTCGGGCATCCAGCTCGCCGAGGCGCTCCATAAGCTCAAGAACCCGCCTGCGGTCGTGTTCGTTACCGCCTACAGCGACCATGCGGTCGAGGCGTTCGACGTCGATGCGACGGATTACCTGATGAAGCCCGTCGAGGAGGCGCGTCTCGATCAGGCGATCAACAAGGTCCTCGCGCGCGTCAAGCCGGCGAGCGAGGGATCCAAGGCATCGATCGAGCGCATCCCCGTCGAGAAGGGCGGTCGCAAGGTCCTGATTCCGGTCGATCAGATTCGCTACATCATGGCCAAGGACGACTATTCCTGCATCTTTACCGAGGACGACCGCTACCTGTCGACCACGTCCCTGGCTCAGTTCGAGTCCAAGCTCGGTGACTTCGGCTTCTTCCGCGTGCATCGTCGCTACATCGTGAACCTCGCTTGCGTCGAGGACGTCGAGGCCATCGCCTCGGGTGCCATCCAGTTGGGCGTCTCGGGCGTGGAGGATCGCATCCCGGTCTCTCGTCGCCGCGTGGTCCCGCTCAAGAAGGCCCTGAACCTGTAGGGGGCATGATATGGAGCAGGGGAGCGACGTGAAGCGCATCGATATCGTATCCGATACGCACGGGCATTTATCGGAGGAGCTGCTCGCGCAGCTGGCGGGTGCCGATCTCATCATCCATGCCGGCGATATGACCTCTGAGGTGGATTACGCCGAGCTTCAGCTCGTGGCGCCGGTTCGCGCCGTTCTCGGAAACAACGATTATTTCCGAGAGTACGGCCCCGGCGTGGACCGGCTGTGCCGTTTTTCTTTCGAAGGGCTGGATTTCGCCGTGTCGCATTATCGCGAGGACCTGCCGTTGGGAGAGGTCGACGTCGCGGTCTGCGGCCATACCCATCGGGCTAAGATCGAGTGGCTCGGGGACCGCGTGGTGGTCAATCCGGGCTCCGCATCGTATCCGCGGGGTATGCGCGGACCTACGATAGCGAGGGCGTTCGTGGCGGATGGGACGGTTCGCTCGCTCGATATCATCGACCTGTAAGTGCATAAGGCGCTTGCCCCGTATGGGCAGCGCCTTTCTATTTAAGCCTTTTACCTGCCGAAACGGTGCAGCTCAAAAAATAGAAAACTTTTTTCAAAAAAGTGCTTGCACCTTTTGCCCTCGTCTGCGTATAATAGCTCTCGCAGCAAGGAGCTGTTGGGGAGTTAGCTCAGTTGGTTAGAGCGCCGGCCTGTCACGTCGGAGGTCGCGGGTTCGAGTCCCGTACTTCCCGCCATTTGCAAAGTAAGCCTCGCCTATTGGCGGGGCTTTTTGCTATTTGTATACCCCCTCTCAGTTCAAGCGGGCATCCTGTGGCTTGTGTGTGGGGAAGGCTTCCGATGATGGTGCTGATGACCTTGCATTACTTTTAAACTGCTTTCTGTAGCATTTTTGATGTAAGGGGGTAGCCCCGTATATTTGTAGTTAAAAACATGTACAAGTTATGGTAGATTCACCAATATATGACGATAAGCGGATACTTGAGCCGCATATAGCATCACGTTGGGATCGAGGCTGATACGGGGGCCCCGATCAAGCAAGGAGCGCATGATGAATATCTCCCGCAAGACCGACTACGCCCTCCGCATGCTCGCCATGCTTGCCGAGAACGAGAACGCGCTGATGTCCGTTCGCACCGCGGCGGAGCAGGTCGATGTTCCGTATTCCTTCGCCCGTTCCATCCAGCACGGGCTCGTCCAGGCGGGGATCATCGAGAGCCTGCGTGGTGTCCATGGCGGCATGCGCCTCAAGCTCGATCCTTCCGAGGTCACCATCCGTCAGATCGTCGAGGCGATCCAGGGCCCCATGTGCATCAACGATTGCACGGCCCCCGGCGGCGAGTGCGCGCGTTCCGGTCACTGCTGCTATCATCCCATCTGGGCCGGCGCCCAGGCGCTGCTTCACGACTATCTCGATTCGGTCACGCTGGAGGACGTTGTCCAGCGCCGTCTGAATCCTGCGGTCGATGGCAAGTTCGCCGATCGCGACCGCTTCGCCGAGTACGCCACCTGCGGCGAGTCCTGCCGCGCTAGCGAGTAGCGAGATCCCGCTCCTCGTCCCGACTGATAAAGAGGAGCACCTCATGAAGACACTGGACCCCTTCCGCACCCTGGTTCGAGCGGAGGGGGTCCGTCTGTATCGCGACCTTCCCTGGCGGAACACGCGCGATCCCTACGAGATCTGGCTTTCCGAGGTCATGTTGCAGCAGACGCAGGTCCCCCGTGTCTTGACGAGATGGCCGGAATGGCTGGAGCGCTTTCCGAGCGTCTTCGCGCTCGCCGAGGCGCCGACGTCGGAGGTACTCGCGGCCTGGCAGGGCATGGGCTATAACCGCCGGGCGCTCGCGCTCAAGTCCGCGGCGGAAGAAGTCGTCAGGACCTATGACGGGGTGTTCCCGACCGCTACGCGGGAGCTCGTGGCGCTTCCCGGCATCGGGCCGGCGACCGCCCAGGGCATCCGGTCCTTCGCATTCGACCTGCCGGGCGTGTATCTAGAGACCAACGTGCGAACGGTGTTTCTGCATCATTTGTTTCCCGATGTCCCCGGCGTACCGGATAAGGAGCTGGTCCCGCTCGTGGCGGCGGCATGCCCGTCTGGTCCCACGGGCGCCGACGAGGAGCCCAAGCCCCCTGCGAAGGGGTTTGCCGACGCGCAGGATGCGGACGACACGCCGCGCAGCTGGTATTACGCGCTGCTCGATTACGGGGCGCATCTCAAGAAGACGGTTCCCAACCCATCGCGGCGCTCGAAGGGCTATACGCGCCAATCGCGCTTCGAGGGCTCTCGGAGGCAGAAGCGTGCCGAGGTGGTGCGCATCCTGCTCGCCGCCCAGCAGGCGGGGCGGCCCTTGGGCACCGAGGCGATCGCGGCGCGTTTAAACGAGTCCGAACTCGCATCAGGACGGGACGCCGTGTCGCCGGCGCTCGTCGGCGAGATCATGAAGGACCTGGCTCGGGAGGGATTCTGCCGCGAGTCGGGCGATGTCTGGGTTATCGCATAGGATTCTCGCGCCGTCGTCCTCAGGATGGCTGGTGCCGTGGGAAGTCGTGTCGGCGCGAGCTGCAAATGGGTAAAACAACTAATGCGGATGGCGGCGGTTACGGCGCATCCGATCGGGGCCCCGTTGACATGGTGCGTCTGCGGATGAGGGCCTGTCGTACCGAAAGAGGAGGATCATATGGATTTCGAGCAATCTCAGACCAAGAAGAACCTCGAGACCGCCTTCGCGGGCGAGTCGCAGGCGCATACCAAGTACCGCTACTATTCGTCTCGCGCTAAGAAGGACGGCTACGTGCAGATCTCCGATATCTTCATGGAGACCGCGCTGAACGAGGCGGAGCACGCCAAGCTCTGGTTCAAGTACCTCCATGGCGGCGAGGTCCCGGGGACGCTCGACAATCTGCTCGATGCCGCTGCGGGTGAGAATTACGAGTGGACCTCGATGTACGATGAGTTCGCCAAGACCGCTGACGAGGAGGGCTTCAAGGAGATCGCCGCGCGCTTCCGCGGCGTCGGCGCCGTCGAGAAGGCGCACGAGGAGCGCTATCGCAAGCTCGCCGAGCGCGTCGAGAAGGGCGAGGTCTTCTCCCGTGAGGGCGTGAAGGTCTGGAAGTGCCTCAACTGCGGGCATCTGCACGTTGGTCCCGAGGCGCCCGAGCTTTGCCCGGTGTGCGCTCATCCCAAGGCCTATTTCGAGCAACAGGTCGTCAACTACTAGGTGGGTGTCGACCCTCCGGTTCCGATAGTTGTTGGGCGGATGCGCGGGGTGCCCCTTTCTACCCGCTCCCATTTGCCGGGATGAGCCGATTGCATTCCCTTTCATGCGAAGAGCCGCCTTCGATGGGCGGCTCTTTGCATGTCGGGGTAGATTGCCTCGCTCTTCGCGGCCTAGGGGAGATTGGTTTCGGAATTCGTTGTTCTGTGCGGCAGGTTGACGACGATGATACCGCCACAGACCAGTGCGAGGGCGAGAGCCGCGGTGGTCGGATTGACCAGCTTCCCTTCGTCAAGGAGAAGGGCGGAGAGGAAGAATCCAAAGATGGGATTCATGAACCCGAAGACGCTCGCGCGCGAAACGGGGTGTACGGTCAGCAGGCGAGACCATAGCGAGTATGCCATTGCAGAGATGAATCCCATGTAGAGGAGGAGGCCTACCGCTGGCAGCATTCGCGTCAAGTCTGGTTGGCCCGCTTCGGATAGCCCAGGGATCTCGAGGCTGCCGCCGGCGGCAGCTGCGGCGCATGCGAGCACGATGCCGCCAACCAGGAATTGCCATCCGCTTAGCATCACTGGGTCGTGTCTCTTTCCCAGCGTGCCGACCAAGCAGGTGGACATGGAGGCCGCGACAGCGGAGACGAGGATGCAGCCCTCGCCGCCAAGGGAGAACGCAAGGCCTTCCGTGTCGCCGCTTCCAAGATTGATAACGGCGACACCAATAAATCCCGCGAGGCAGCCAAATACCTTTCTAGGGGTGAGCTTTTCGGAACGGAAGAGAAGCGATGAGAAGAGAACTGCGATGAAGTTGCCGCTTGCAAAGACAATCGAACAGGCGATGCCCGATGCCTTGCTTAGCCCTTGATAGAAGAAGAGGTACTGCAGGATCGTTTGGAAGAGGGACAGAAGGAGCACAGCTTTTATGTCGCGCGCCTCGGGGTGTAGGAATTTGCCGCGCGCGATACTCATTCCGGCTATAACCATGATTCCCGCTATGATGAATCGCCCTCCTGCGAAGAGCATCTGAGAGGCGGTGTCTGAGGCTGGTATTTCGAAGAGCGCGTATCCGATCTTGATAAAGGGGAATGCTGATCCCCACAGAAGACAACAAAACATGCAGGTAATCAGAAGGCCGGGTGTTGAGGCGAAGAAGCCGTCCAGAGTAAATCGCTCGAATCTTCCCCCAGCTGCCCGGGATGTGCGCTTAGTCGAAGAAGTGCCTGCCAAGGTGGTGCCCTTTCAGAGGAATGGTTGGGGTTTGCATGAGTCCATTATGGCTCCGCTCGCTGTGCGCATGGCGCTCGAAAGCGCCGAAGGCGGGTTGTGGACCGGATGCGGGCGGGAGTGCAAAGGGGGGGCGATCGGCTTGCGGCGGGTGCGGCTCGATGTCGCTGGGGTATTCGCAATAAATGCAGTGGGAAATGACACTTTCGATAGCCTCCCAATTATGTAGAATGGGCGTCTGAGCTTTAAACGCAGACCGACAGAAGGAACGCATCGTGAACACCCCCGCTCGCCGCAACGAGGGCGTCTGCCCTGCAACCCCGTCCCCCGCCAGCTCCTCGCGTGCCGCCGCCCGCATGGTCGGCACGGCTCTCGTCGCCGCCGGAATCGCTACGGCGACCGTT
>USLT01000002.1 GCA_900555585.1 uncultured Collinsella sp. | reverse complement strand
AGGTTAGCCGAATGAAACAACCGATGGACCTGTCAGTGAAGCGCTGCCTGTGGTGCTTGAAGCCGATGCAGGGCCCGCCGTCCCGCAGGTACTGCTCCGACAAGTGCCGCCAGAGCGCCTACCGCTTCCGAAAGAAGGGCTCGCCGAAGCCGCTGTACGGCGTCGGCGGGACCGCCGGCATGTCTGGCGAGGACGCCGCCATGTACGTCACCGAGCTGAAGGCCGTGCTCGCGCGCATGGCGGCCCTCAAGGGGCGAGGGGACGCGCTCGGGGACGCCTGCGCGTCTGCCGCCGCCGTGCTCAAGGACGCTCTCGGGGAGATGGGGCTGTGAGGGGCCGCAAGCCGCAGGCGGGCGCCCAGAGGAGGGGCGGCGCGAACGACTCCAAGCTCGCGAAGCGCGCGGCCGACCCGGTGCTCGCCGCGCCCATCGGGTCGCCTTCGCTGCCCATGCCGCCGTCCGTCTCCTCGTCCCCGCGCCGCGCCGAGATGTGGATGCAGGTCGTCGGGGACGGCAGCGCCTACACCGAGCAGGACACGGCGCTCATAGCGAGCCTCGTCACGTGGATGGACGCGGCCGAGCAGATCCAGTACGCCATGACCAACGAGGAAGGCGGCGTGCTGCTGATGCTCGACGACAAGCCGAGCCCGTTCCTCAAGCAGCTCGACCTCGCCACCAAGAACATGCTCAAGCTCGCCGACCAGCTGGGGTGCACGCCGCTCGCCAGGGCGCGCCTGGGCCTCACCGAGGCGGCCAGGAACAACCTGAACGTGTCGATAGCGGAGCGCATCAACAAGGCGATGGAGCGCGGAAGATGACGTACATGACGAGGAAGCGCCGCCTCACCAGGGCCGGCGAGCTCGAGGTCGAGAAGCGCCGCGTGTTCTGCGAGGCGTTCCTCACCTACGCGGGCGAGTCCGAGAAGTACGGCGAGCCGATTCAGTGGAGCGAGTGGGAGCGCAGGAACATATGGCGCCCGATATTCGGCACCGGCAAGGTGGTCGACGGCAGGTTCAAGCGGAGGTACGCGCGCGTCCTGATCGGCGTCCACCGCTCCTTCGGCAAGTCGCAGCTCGCCGCCGAGATCATCCTGAGCGAGGCCACGCTGAACGAGCATTACAACGCCATGTACGGCATCGTCGCCGACGGCCTGGGGAACACGCAGAACATCAAGAACTACATCAAGTCGATGGTCGCGAACTCGCCCGACCTCGCCGCCGAGTGGAAGCCGTTCAAGGACGAGATCGTCAACACGCGCACCAACCAGCGCATCCTGGTCTTCCCGTACAAGGAGAACGCGATGCAGTCCAAGCACTTCGACGTGCTGGTCTGCGACGAGGTCCACATGTTCCGCGACGACGCCGTGTGGAAGGGCGCCCTGTCGTCCCAGAGCAAGATCTTCAACTCGCTGACCATCGGCATCACCACGGCGGGCAAGTCGCGAGACGGGTTCCTGTTCCAGCTCTACAAGGAGCTCAAGCACGAGGACGACGCCTACGTGTGCTGGCTCGGCATCGACGACGACGACGACCCGCTCGACCGCGCGTGCTGGAAGAAGGTCACGGACGCCGGGCGCATCACGCTCGAGGAGATGGAGGAGCAGCTGAGCGCCCTCGGCTCCAAGGCGTTCGAGCGCTACGTGCTCAACCGCACGCCCATGGACGAGGGCGAGGAGCCGTTCATGAAGCGCGCCGACGTCGAGGCGTGCCGGCGCGTGGAGGCCGAGCTGGACACCTCCGAGTGGTTCGCCGTCGGTATCGACGGCGCCGTCAGCGGAGACACCCTCGCCATGGTCGCGGCGCAGCGCCAGGGCGCCAGGTGGGCCGTGCGCGAGTGGTGCTGGGAGCGCGAGGGCCCGATGGGCGTGTACGACCTCACCGAGGTCGCCGACGTGGTTCAGATGCTCTCCATGGAGCACGGCGATCCGCTCATGTGCTGCGACCCGGCGCGAATGCAGTTCCTCGCCAACTGGCTCGAGCGCGAGCGCGGCATCGCCCTGCACGCAGTCCAGCAGTCACCGGCGGTCATGTGCCCCGCGTCCGAGCTCCTGGCGCGCAACGTGTCGACGAGGTCCATCTCGTTCATGGGCGCCGAGACCACGGCGCAGCACTGCATCAACGCGAAGGTCGCCGAGTCCAAGGCTTACGGGCGGCGCCTGTCGTCCGAGAGGCACGGCAAGGGGTCCAGGCGCATCGACGCCGCCGTTGCCTGCGCGATGGCGATGTGGGCCTACGACAACAACGAGCCGTCGGACGTGTCCGTGTACTCCATCCAGCTCTAGGGGGGAGCCGGGTCGCACCATGCTCTGCGCGGGGTCTTCCTCCTTTCTACCCGCGGGCGGGGCCGCGCGACCGACGCGGCCCCCGACAGCTTGGAGTACCGTATGCGCTTTATCGACAAGGTCGGCGCCGCACTCGCGCCGATGGTCACCAACAGGACGCTCACACCGCTCGGCGAGACGCCGATGCTGAACCTGGCGACGGGAGAGCGCCACTACCCTGGCGGGCGCGAGCACGCCGACGCCTACTACAGCAACGCCTTCCGCGCGTGCCTGCTCGCCAAGGCCAGGCCCATCAGCTCGCTCCCCGTCGACGTGTACGTCCGCGAGGGCGGCGTGCGCCGCAAGGCCGACGACGAGGTCTCGAGCGCGCTGTCAACGCTGCTCCGCCACCGGTGGAACCCGTACCTAACCGCGTCAGAGGGCTACCGATGGGCCATCTTCCGCAAGGACGCCAAGGGCAACGCGTTCATCCGCGTCGAGCGCGACAAGCGCGGCGTGCCCGTGGCCCTGTGGCCCATGGCTCGCGACCCCGAGGTGGCCGTCACCACGAGCGGCCCCGTGTTCTCCTACATGGGCGACTCCTTCACCCCGAAGGGGAACTACCTCGCGCACGAGGTCGTGTGGATCAAGTCGCCAGTCCTGGACGACGACGGCGTCATGGGCGTGTCGCTCGCCAAGCTGGCGGCGCGCGAGCTCGGACTCTCCATCGACCTAGAGGAGTTCTACACCCGCCTGCTGAACAACAGCAACCACTTCCCTGGCTGGCTCGAGACCGACCAGGACCTCAACAAGGAGAAGGTCGACCAGCTCAGGCAGCAGCTCGACGACAAGCGCGGCATCGTCAACGCGGGCACGGTCCGCATCTTCCCGCACGGACTCAAGTACCGGCAGTCGGACATGACCATCGCGGACATGAGCCTTGTCGAGCAGGAGCGCTGGATCCTACAGCAGACCTGCCGCACCCTCAGCGTCCCGCCGCAGGAGGTCTTCGACCTCAGCAACGCCACCTACAGCAACATCGAGCAGGGCGCGCTCAACTTCTCCTCCAAGACGCTCGTTCCCGAGTGCAAGGCGCTCGAGGCCGCGTTCAGCTCGATCCTGTGGGACTCCGACCTCAAGGACTGCTACGTGCAGTTCGACCTCAACGGCCTGCTGCGCGGCGACTACAGGAGCCGCATGGAGGGCTACCGCGTCGGCATCCTCAGCGGAATGTTCAGCCCCAACGAGTGCCTGGCGCTCGAGGACATGGCGCCCTACGAGGGCGGCGAGGTCAAGTTCCGGCCGTCCGCGTACATCCCCGTCGACCCCGGCACGGGACGGGAGCTCGAGGGCGCGCGCGGCACGGCTGCGACGTCGCCCGACACGGGCGGCAGCGGCGAGGAGCCGGGCGGCGGAGACCAATCACGACCCAAGGAGTAACCAATGCACGACATCTACGTCTACGGAACCATCGGCGAGGACTGGGGCGAGTGCACCACCGCCAAGGAGTTCGCGTCCCAGATGAAGCTGGCGGGCGACGGCCCCGTCACCATCCACATCAACTCGTGCGGCGGCAGCGTGTGGGACGCCTCCGCCATGGCCGACACCATCTCCGCCCACAAGGGCGCCGTGACGGCCCGCATCGAGGGCCTGGCGGCCTCCGCGGCGTCCTACTTCGCCCTCACAGCCGACAGCGTCACCATGGCCGACACGGCGCTCCTGATGGTCCACAACCCGTCCTGCGGCGCGTTCGGCGAGGCGTCCGACCTGCGCAAGACAGCCGACCTCCTGGACAAGGTGCGCGGCACCATCGTCTCGCGCTACGTGGGCAAGACGGGCCTGAACGAGGCCGAGGTCGGGACGCTCATGGACGACGAGACCTGGTTCACCGCCGACGAGGCGAAGGAGCTCGGGTTCGTCGACGAGGTCGAGGAGATGCCCGCCGTGACCAACCAGGTCGACCCCGCCGTCTCGGCGTCGTGGAGCAAGCGCCCCGAGGGCCTGGTCGGAGAGCGGTCCGTGAAGCCCGCCGACGCCGCCACCGGGCCCGCCGCCCGGCCTACGGGGGAGCCCGCCAGCACTATCCAACCGAAAGCGCGCGCGGAGAGGACCGTGTGCGTCAACGGCAAGTTCCTGACGTTCAGGGACACGGACTCTAAGGAGTAGCGCACATGGCTATGTCTTCAATCGAGATCAACAACGCCATCCGCGACCTCGAGCAGAAGGTCGCCAAGGCATCCGACGACTTCAACAAGGCGGAGGGCGACGCCCAGGCCGCCATCCACGACCAGATCAACGTCTTCAACGGCAAGCTCGACGTCTACAAGGAGCTCCTGAACGACGCCCTCGCCGCCGAGGACGACGTGCGCAACAACGGCGGCATCCCGGCCGTCCACCAGCACGAGGAGAAGAAGCCCGCCGACTTCGCCGAGATGTTCCTCGGCGCCCGCGACGGCTTCGAGGGCATCCTCGACCGACTCGGCGAGAAGCGCCACTTCACCTACGAGCAGGTCGCCAACGCCACCGACGCCACCTACAAGCTCGCCACCCCGAAGCGCACCAGCTACGACCTGCCGTCCAACATCATCGAGATGCCCATGAGCGTCCTCGACGTCATCTCCAAGGGCACCACCGACTCCAACATGGAGTACTTCGTCCCCGGCAAGTTCACCAACGGCGCCGCCATCTGGAAGCCCGGCACCACCAAGGCCGAGTCCAACGAGTCCTGGACCACCGAGGCCGCGGACATGTTCTGGCTCGCCCACTACATGCCCATCTCCCGCGACACCGCCGCCAACTACGGCCAGCTCGAGAGCATCCTGCGCAATGACCTTATGGCCGGCCTGCACCTCAAGAAGGCCGACTGCGTCCTCAACCTGGACGACGGCGCCAACAAGAAGGGCATCCTCAAGCGCGAGGGCGTCCAGAAGTTCACCAAGAAGGCCGGCGAGAACCTGTACGACTCCATCCGACGCATGAAGACCATGTCCTGGCAGGAGACGGGCCTCAACCCGACCCACGTCGCCCTCCATCCGATGCTCACCGAGCACCTGGACCTACTCAAGGACGGCAACGGCCAGTACATGCGCCTGAACCTCGACGGCAAGGCCTGGGCCCTGCCGATCGTCGAGGACGTCAACCTGGTCACCGACGCGAGCTCCAACGCCAAGTACGGCGCCCTGGTCTTCAACGCCAACGCCGCCACCTGGTACACCTCCGAGACCGACGCCCTCACCGTCGGCCTGGTCAACGACCAGTTCATCCGCAACGAGTACACGCTGCTCGCCGAGGGCCGCTACCTCCTGACCGTCCAGCGCCCGAAGTCCTTCGTCTACCTCGCCGACGCCCTCGGCAAGTAGCATGAGACCGCTCGAGCCCAACACCCGGACCAGGCTCTCCATCGCGGAGCTGTCGGCGGTCCCCTTCGCGGGGCTGCCGGCCTCCGTGCGCGTCTCCGACGCCATCAGCGGCGGCGAGTCCACCGTGACACCCGTCAAGGACCTCTTCGCCGTCCCGACGTCCGCGTCCCCGAACGTCCTCGACGTCACGTGGGACATGGACGGCATCGAGGTCTCCTGCGAGGTGGAGGTCGTCTCCTCGCGCCTGTGCTCGCTCGACGAGATCAGGGCGTACCGCGGCGACCAGTACCAGAACGCGGGCGTCGACGCCGACGACGTGTTCGCCGCCCGCCAGCGCGCCGAGGCCATCATCGAGCGCGCCGCCAACCGCCACTTCCAGCCGGTCGCGCAGCGGGTCTTCGTCGACAGGCCGAACTGCTCCGCGCGGACCCAGCTCATGGCCGACGACGGCTCCATCCTGCACGACGTGCTCAGGATAGAGGGCTGCGTCGGCTCCGGCCGCGAGTTCGACGTCTTCCCCGTGCGGCCGGGCTCCCAGTTCGTCGACGTGTCCTCCATGCGCCCGGGCCAGTCGGCCGTGGCCGTCGCCGTGTGCGGAATGCCCACCACGCCGCCCGAGGCGAGGGACGCCGTGCGCGAGCTCGCAGCGTGGCTGGTCGCCGAGCACGCCGAGCCCGACAACGCGCTGTCGATGTCGAGCGAGGCGGGCGTCGTCAACTTCGTCGTGTCGGGCGTGAACGGCGAGACGCCGCTGCCCGAGGTGAACGCCCTGATCAAGCGCTACGAGCGCCGAGACATGGTAATCGGGTGACGGCCATGGACGCGTTCACCCCGGTAATCGGCGCGGTCCGCGACCTGGTCGACGCGGCGCTGGACGGCCGCGACCCGCGCCCGTCCGTGTCCGTCGGAGGGTCCGCGACCCTGCCGCCCTTCGCCGCCGTCGTGTTCGAGACGCCCGAGGACGTCGAGATCGCCAACCCGACCACGTCCGTGCCCGCCATGGGCGGCGCGCTCGGCCCGTACTCCCTACAGTTCACCGTGGGCGGCCAGATGTGGGCCGTGCGCAGGAACGCTGCGGAGGCGGGCTCGCTCGTCAACGAGTGGTTCACGCTCGTCATGGACGCCCTGGCGCGCGACAAGACGCTCGGCGGCAAGTGCGTCTCGGCTACGCCAGTGTACGCGCGCGGCGGCTCCGTTGCGCGCGACAGGGGCTTCCTGTCCGCCATCGACTTCGGTATCAGGGTCAAGGTCCACCACACCCCATCAAGGAACTAGTGCCAGGAGGTACGCAATGATCAACCCGTCCATCGGCCTCGTAGGCGTCGCCGTCCAGAAGGACCGCGACACGGCCGCGACCGAGCCCAGCTTCGTCCACGGACTCACCGGCGGCTCCCCGTTCGGCGTGACCCGCTCCATCGAGTCCACGCCCGTCTCCTGCGGCAACCGCGCCCCCGCCGACGCCCGCGTGTCCGCCATCGAGGTGAGCCCGTCCGTCGAGACCCTGGCGTTCCCCGACATCATGGGCCTGTACGCCTACGCCGCGCTCGGCAAGGTCGAGACGTCCGTCGTCTCCGAGGGCAGCCAGTACAAGCACGTCATCACCATGGGCGACGCGCTGCCGTACCTGACCCTGTGGTCCCAGGTCGGCAAGGACAACTTCACCCGCGCCGACGGCTGCAAGCTGTCCACCCTGACCATCAGCGCCACCGGCAACGAGCACGTCGCCATCTCCGCGTCCTTCATGGGCATCGGCGCCGAGGTCGGCATCGAGGGCATCCCCGGCAGCGTCCCCGCTTCCTGCTACGACGGCAAGTACACCACCACCGACTGCACCTTCAAGATCGACGCCGCGTCCAGCGTCCCGACCGAGGCGCTTGTGGCCGACTGCCAGTTCACCTTCACCAACGGCACGAGCGCCCACACCAGCCTCGGCCGCGCGACCCCGCGCGACATCTCCGACGGCAACCTGAGCGCCGGCGTCACCGTAACCACAATCCCCGACGACATCACCCAGTACAAGAAGATGGTCACCGGCTCCCAGGACGCCACGTCCATCTCGGGCAAGGTCGTCATGGGCTCCGTGTACGCCAAGTTCGTGCACACCGAGAAGCCCGAGTGGTACATCGAGATCGAGATGAAGCACGTCCCCTTCACCGCCGAGTACCCGTCCGTCGACCCCGAGGGCGCCGAGGGCACCATCCAGTTCACCTGCGACAAGGCCATCGCAACCACCGCCAAGGAGTCGCCCGTCACCGTGACCGTTGTCAACGGAACCAAGGGCTACGGCAGCGGCGTCGCGCCCCGCATGGCCGCCGCCAAGGCGGCCAAGGGCCCGAAGGCTGGCGCATAGCGTAAACCGCGTTATCCAGCGCGATTGGGAGGGGCCTGCGGGCCCCTCCCGCGTTTTCGGGGGAGCGCTGCCGGAACATGCCCTGCGACCCGAACATAAGGAGGAAGAGATGAAGGCCACCAAGTTCATCGTCCAGAGCTTCGACGGCGGACCCGAGATCGAGTTCTTCGAGGTCCCGCCCGCGCGGTTCCGCGCGTTCATCGCGTTGCAGTCCGACGCCTCTTACGGCGACCTCCCCGAGGGGTACCGGGACTTCCTGCTCGGCGGCGCGTACGCGATCCTCTCGGCGAAGAAGCGCGGGCTGTCATGCGCGCTGCACCTCCCCGAGAAGGTGAACGCCAATACCGTGTCCCGATGGATGGACGACTACGTCATCGGCTTCGACGACAGCGAGCTCCCGACCGAGTCGGGCTCCGCGGCCGACCCGGCGCTCAAAAACCCTACGGCACCCAAGGAGTAGAGCTCCTTGGGTTGTCGAGGTCGCTCGGGATACCGCCGATGGACCTCGCGAGGATGGCGCTAGAGCTGCCCGACTCGTTCGACTCCATGTGGTGGTACGCGCTGCACCCGGGCGGCCAGCCCGACTGGCAGCAGGAGGGCGAGACCATGCAGGAGGCCCGCGACCGCTTGAAGGCGGAGCGGGCGGCCGCCGCGGCGAAGTACGGATAGCGGGGGAGCCGCGACGCACCCTCTCGGTTACGTGAGACCGAGGGGGTGCGTCTTTTTGTTCGACGTGAGGACCATAAACCTCGAGGAGACCATCGACGCGCTGCGGAAGACGGATGCCGAGGGCGCCCGAATCCTCAAATCAGGGATACGCGAGGTCGCCAAGCCGACGCTCGCCAAGGCGAAGGGGTACGCGGCCGGGCTCGGCTCGAACCCAACGGGCTCGTACGCGGGCTCGCTGCGCTTGAAGGCACGCGCCAACGGCGTCGCGTTCACGACGAGCGACCCGGGCGGCGGCGTCATCGAGTTCGCCAACATCGGCGCCGTGATCCTGACCGGCCCGCGCAAGGGCCAGAGGTGCCCCGTACCGCATGGCTCAACGCCCCCGCGCGCACTGCTCAAGGCCGTCCTAGAGGACGAGAG
Organism: uncultured Collinsella sp.; assembly: GCA_900555585.1. GTDB lineage: Bacteria > Actinomycetota > Coriobacteriia > Coriobacteriales > Coriobacteriaceae > Collinsella. The sequence continues at coordinate 11,806 of USLT01000002.1, read as the reverse complement.
GGACATGGTGCGCGGCCTCAACGACCTAATCGACTCCATGCTCGACCGCGTGATTGGGGCATAGCACATGGCTAAATCTACGGTAACAATCCTAGTCAACGGCAAGTGGTCGGGCGACGGGTTCTCCAAGGCCGCCTCCGAGCTCGCGAGGCTCGGCAAGCTCGCCAACACGAGCGCGCGCGACGCCTCGAAGCTCATATCGAAGTTCGACGCCGACGCCAAGAAGTACCAGGCGCAGGTGGCGTCCACGTCGGCGTCCACGTCCAAGTCCGTCATGGACGCGGCGGCCAAGATCGTGGGCGCGGGGGCCCGCATCTACAACACGAGCGAGAAGCTGTCCGCGCTCGGCAGCACGCTGACCACCAACGTGACCATGCCCATGGTCGCCATCGGCACATACGCGGGAGTCACGGCCGTCAAGTTCGACACGGCCATGGCCGACCTGCGCAAGACGGCGGACATGACCGAGGCGGAGCTCAGGCAGATGGGCGACTCGGCGCGCGAGCTGTCCACCACGCAGCCCGTGAGCGCCGACCAGATCATCGGCATCGAAGCGCTCGGCGCCCAGCTCGGCATCGCGAACCAGAGCCTCGAGGGCTTCGCCAAGACCGTCATGGGGATGGACATCGCGACAAACATGGACGCGAGCACCGCCGCGACCGAGATGGCCCGCTTCGCGAACATCGTCGGCATGGCGGACGAGGACATGGGGCGCTACGGCTCCACGCTCGTCGCCATCGGCAACAACATGGCGACCACCGAGTCCGAGGTCTCGCAGATGGCCCAGCGCTTCGCGTCCGCCGGCCACCAGGCTGGCCTGTCCGAGGCGCAGATCCTCGGCATGAGCGCCGCCATGAGCTCGCTCGGCATCAAGGCCGAGATGGGCGGCTCCGCGCTGTCGCAGATCTTCGTGTCAATCGGCAAGGCCGTCGCGGACGGCGGTGACAAGCTGGACGCCTTCGCAGCGCGCGCCGGCATGAGCGCCGACGAGTTCAGGAAGGCCTGGGGCGAGGACGCCGCCGGCGCGTTCAACGCGCTGATCGAGGGCATCGGCGGCGCCACCAAGGCCGGCGAGGACATGAACGTCATCATGGGCGAGCTCGGATTCACCCAGATACGTCAGTCAGACGTCATGCGCCGACTCGCCGGCTCCACGCAGGCCGTGACCGACAAGCAGAGCGTCCTCAAGGGCGCCCTGGACCTCGCCAACGAGGCGTGGGAGAGCAACACGGCGCTCCAAGCCGAGGTCGACAAGCGAAACGAGTCGATGGCCTCGCGCCTACAGGTGTTCAAGAACAAGGTCGACGACGTCGCAATCGCGGTCGGAGGGCCCCTGGTCGAGGCCGCGATATCCGCGCTCGACGCCTCGGCCCCGCTGTTCGAGTGCATCGGCGATCTGGCCGACGCGTTCGCGAGGATGGACGAGGAGGGCCAGCAGCAGGTCCTCATGCTCGCGGGCCTCGCCGCCGCGGCCGGCCCCGCGGCATCCACGCTCGGCTCGCTCGGGAAGGGCGTCGCGAACCTCGTCACGGGCGTCGGGCACGGCATCCAGGCCTTCGGCGCGTACGCGGACGCCATGCACACGGTCGACGGCGCCCAGATCCGCTCCTACAGCTCCCTCAAGACGCTCGAGTCCAGGCTCGGCCTCTCCAAGAACGCGGTCGTCGAGGCCGCGGGCGGCGTCGAGAAGTACGTGGAGACGTGGGAGAAGTGGTACGACGCCAGCAAGCGCGCGGCGGCGGACACGGACAGGCTGGCCTCCGTCATGGAGGAGCTTGGCGCCATCAACAAGGGGACCGCCGACGGGACCGTCAAGCACACCAAGGCGATACAGAAGCGCAAGGCGGCGCTCAAGGCCGACGAGGCGGCGCTCAACGCGTCTATCAGCGCGGCGACCGAGCTCGAGTCAAAGAGCCGCAAGCAGCTCGACACGTGGGCCGAGATGGCGGGCACGCAGAGGCGCGTCACCGACGAGACGAAGAAGATGGGCGGCGTCCTCAAGATAACCGGGGCGGAGTTCGCGTCCATGGCCAAGAGCGCGATGCTCACCGCCGGCGCGGGCCTGGCCGTTGCCGCGCTCGGCGCCGCCGTGGCGGCGGTTGCCGAGGACATGCGCAAGGCGAAGGAGCGCCAGGACCTCCTGAACGAGTCGGGAAAGACCTTCGGGCAGGTCGCGCGGGAGGCGGCCGAGGGCGCCGAGTCGCAGGCGCGCTCGCTCGACGACCTGTCGGAGTCCGTCGGCGAGACCATGCAGGGAATAGCAGACCTGAACAAGAAAGCCGGGGAGACGATGGAGGAGGTCGCCGTCAACGCGGCGACGCTCGACACCTACGTGTCCACCATCGAGAAGCTTGGCGGCAAGTCCACCCTCACCGCCACCGAGCAGGAGAGGCTGAAGCTCGCCGTCGAGGGCTACAACAGCATCACGGGCGACTCCGTGCAGGTAACCGACGCCGCGAAGGGCGCCCTCTCTAAGTCCACCGAGGAGATCGACAGGAACGCCGAGGCGTGGAAGCGCAACGCGAAGGCGCAGGCGATGCAGGAGATCGCCATAGAGTACACCAAGAAGCAGGTGGAGGCGGAACTGGAGCTCGGCCTCGCCCGCGACAAGGCGACCAAGGCGAGCGAGAGGTACGACAAGCTCGCGCAGCAGGCGTTGTCCAAGCAGCAGGCCGGAATCACGCTATCCGAAGAGGAGTCGTCAGCGCTCGTCAACGCCGCCGAGAAGCGCGAGAAGGCGAACAAAACCCTCGCCGACGCCGAGCACAACTACGAGTCCGCTAGCAAGTCGATGGACGAGCTGACCAGGATGCAGGTGCTCAACAGCGACGCGTGCCAGCGTCTGATCGAGACGCTGAACGGCATGGAGGGCGTCGTCGGACCGCTCGAGACGGCCGGCGTGAGCATCGAGGACCTTTCCGTCAAGCTGGCCGACGCGGGGTACAGCGCCGACCAGATGGCCGAGATGGGACCGAAGATCGCCGAGCTCGCATCAACGTTCAACGGCGACATCGATTCGATGGTCTGGGCCCTACAGAACTACAACAACGTCCCGATGGTCGACAAGGACGGCAAGGTCGTCGTCGACGACGAGTCCCTTATCGACGCCCAGGGCAACGTATGGACGTGGAACGGCACGGCGCTCGTCGACAAGAACGGCAAGGTCGCCGTCAACGGAGCCGAACTCCGCGACGCCCAGGGGCGCGTGTACACGTGGAACGGCACGCATCTCGAGTCGAAGTCCGCCGACACCAAGGTCGACTCCGAGCAGGTCCAGAAGGACATCGACCGCACCGGCACGCGCAAGAAGAACCCGCCGAAGAGCCTTCGCGCGTCGACGTCCATCGACTCGAGCTCCACGAAGACCGACATCGACCGCACGAGGAAGCGCAGGGACAACCCGCCAAGGAACCAGTCCGCGACGACGACGATCACGCGCTACGAGAACACCGTCAGGTCCACCAGGGCGTCCACATACATGGCCGCGGGCGGCTACCGCCTCCACGCCGACGGCGGCATCGCCACGCGCGCGACCGTGCTCACCCGCGACATCGTCGGCGAGGCGGGCGCCGAGGCAATCGTGCCCCTCACCAACAGGCGCTACGCCATGCCGTTCGTGCGCATGGTCGCCGACGAGACTGCGAGGTCCATGCGCGGCGGACGCGGGGGAGGCGACACGTACAACCTCTACCTGGACGGCTCGAGGTCGGGCCAGATGACGCCGCGCGTCGAGGGCTACGTCGAGGCCATCTTCAACGAGTACAAGAGCAACATGAGGACGTGGTAGGCCATGGGTTGGGAATACGGAGGCAACTGGGGCCCGGGTCCGTCCGGCTCCGGATTCCAGTGCATGACGCGCGCCCGAATCGACGTGTCGACCCAGGTCGTCAGCGACACGGTGTTCCGCGTCACCGTGACGGGCGAGACGGCGTCGGGAGACGGCAAGGGGCATTACCGCCTGGCCGATTGGACCGTCAACTGCCGCGTCGGATACAACAACGGTAACGAGTCGGGCGGCTCGGCGAAGTACAACTACGAGAACTGGGTCGGCCGGACGTCGAAGTCGTGGGACTTCACCCGCGGCGCGTCGGCGCGGAACGTGACCGTCTTCTTCCGCTACTGGACGAACAGCGGCTCGATGAACGGCAGGGTCTCGAAGACCATCACCATCCCGCAGCGCGGCTACAGCAAGCCCAAGCCGCCGAAGAGCTTCGCCCTCGAGTACTCCTCCGACACGTCGCAGAAGCTGACGTGGCAGGGCGACTACACGGGCATGGACGGGGCCTATCCGTGGGCCAGCGTCCACGTCGACAGGCGCACCGACGGCGGCAAGTGGACCACCATCGCCAACCTGGGATGGAGTGCCGTCAACTACACCGACAACTCCACCGAGGCCAACCACCGCTACGACTACAGGCTGTTCGCCAAGGGCGCTGGCGGAACGTCCTCCTACACCTCCGAGCAGACCGTGTACACGACGCCCGCGGCGCCCGCGTCGGTGTCGCTCTCCAAAGTCATCCAGACGAACGTCCGCGTCTCCGCCGACGTCTCGGGCGTCCGCACGGCGACGGCCTACGAGGTCGAGACCAACCTGAACGACGGCGGGTGGAGCGGCAACCAGAGCGTGCCGGGCTTCCCCGTGACGGTCGACTTGGGAGGCGGCAAGGCGGTCGTCCGAGTGCGCTCAACGCGCGGCGCGCTCAAGTCCGATTGGGTCGAGTCCGCGCCAATCACGACCATCATGCCCCCGCTCGCGCCGTCCGTGACCGTCGCGCAGGGCGTCGTGATGCCGCAGGGCACCGACCCCGTCATCAGGTGGTCGCCGAACCACCCCGACGGGTCGGTGCAGACGGCCGCCCAGGTGCAGCTGACCAGGGGCTCGCAGCCACCGACCGTCGAGGACGTGGCCGGCGACGCGACCGAGTACGTCGCCAAGGTCGGTGCCGTCACGGGCTCCTACACCGTCCGCGTCCGCACCAAGGGCATCCACTCCGATTGGGGCGAGTGGTCCCAGGCGGTCAGCTTCGCCATCGCCGTCCCGCCCACGGGCTTCTTCACGTCGCCCGCGACCGATGACGCGGTCGTCGCCGTGCTGCCGCTGTCCCTCGCGTGGGAGGTGACGGACGCCACGGGCGTCGCCAAGCAGTCGCTCCGCATCAGCACGCCCGACGGGACCAACGTCATCGTGCGGGAGCTCCCCACGGGCGCCAGGACGCTCGATATCGGCCTTTCCGACGGCCTCGTGGACAAGACGGCGTACACGGCGACGCTGGACGTGCGCGGCGGCTCGGGACTTCCCGCGACCTTCTCGCGCGCGTTCGAGACCAAGTACAACGGACCCGCCGAGCCGGTTGTCTCCGTCGCGACGGGAGACGGGCTCTCCTCCGAGATCAAGGTCGACTTCGGGTCGGACGTCGAGGGGACGCGGCCCGACACCGTCACCGCCGAGGTGTCGCGCGTCGACCAGTCCGGGACGACCCTGGTCGCGAGCGGGCTGCTGTCCGGCCAGACGGCCATCGACCAGCTGCCGCCGCTGAACGTCCCCGTCGAGTACGTCGTCACCGCCACGAGCGACATCGGAACCGTCACCGAGGTCCGCGTCGGGCACGTCGTCGACTCGCAGGGGTTCGAGGCGTACAACTTCGGGCGCGCCGCCGAGAGGTGCTACCTGCTCGGGTACGACGCTTCGGGCGACGAGTCGGTCGAGCACTCTGGCGAGGCCTTCTACTTCGCCCTGGGCCCCGACGCCCCGAACATGCCGACGTTCTACATGGACGGCGACATGGCGGCGAGCGGGCGCCACTCCTACTCGATCGTCGACGGGGCGCTCTACGCGTCCCTACGGGCCGAGTCCAGGCGCCGCGGGTCCGGCCTGTGCTGGTTCAGGAGCGCCTTCGGCGGGCGCGCGTTCTGCCGCGTCGGCGTGTCCCTGGGCTACGACGCCTCGGACTACGGCGTCTTCAAGGCGTCCATGAGCCTCGAGGAGTCCGTATGGGAGGAGCCGGCCAATGCGTAGGGAGCTCTCGAGCAAGTGGCAGAGGCGCACCTCGTCGACCTCCTACCGGTTCATGCGCGTGAGCCGCGAGACGGGGCTCGAGGTGGACAGCCTGCCGATGCTCAAGGGCGGCTCCATCACGCGCAACAACGACGTGCGCATCATGGAGACCGCCGAGGTCAACGCCTTCGACCGGTTCGGCATCGGGCCCGACCTCGTGCGCATCCACATGACCGCCGAGTGGCCCGACGGCACGGTGGCCGACGAGGTGCTGGGGACGTTCCTCCCCGTGGCCCCGTCGCGGTCCGTGCGCGAGGGCTACTCGCTCTCCAAGGTGAGGCTCTACGGCCGCCTACAGGAGCTCCTGGACGACAAGTTCGCGACCCCCGTCACCGTCGAGGCGGGCAGGAACGCGGTCGACGCCGCCGCTGACATGATCCGCCAGGCCGGGCTGAACGTCATCGCCGACCCGAGCGACTACAAGGTCACCAACCCGCGCTACTACGGCATCGGCGCGCACCAGGCCAACTCCGAGACGGGCGACACGAAGCTCGACGCCATCAACGACCTGCTCTCGCTCGCGGGCTTCCAGGCGGCAAAGACCGACGTCATGGGCAACGTCCTGCTTCGGCGCTACGAGAACCTCGAGAAGCGCCCCGTCGTGTGGACGTTCGCCGAGGGACCCGGCGCCAAGTTCGAGTCGTCGGTCGAGGAGGAGCGCGACATCACCTCCATCGCGAACCACGTGGTGCTGCGCTACGGCAGCGAGGACGAGGTCATCGTCGCCGAGGCTTTCGACGACGACCCGGCCTCGGAGCTCTCCACCGTGTCGCGCGGCCGCGTCATCACGAAGGACTACGAGTACACGGACCTGCCACCCGGCAAGACCAGGGAGGAGCGCCAGTCGTCGGCCAACGCGTCCGCCGAGAGCCGGCTTCGGCAGAACCAGGCGATCATCCACCGCGTGAACATCCGCCATCCCTACGTGCCGGCGACGGTGTGCGACGCGGCGGAGTTCGCTTACCCGTCGGGGCGCATCGACGGCAAGTTCGAGATACGCGTCCAGAGGCTCGAGCTCAAGGGCGGATGCCCGACGAGGACCGAGCTGCGGCGCTTCATCAGATAGGAGGGGACATGGACGCCAGCACCATCGGGCGCCAGCTCGCCGAGGCCACGAAGGAGGCCATGCCGCGCGTGCAGGCGGCATCCATCCACCTGGGGTGGGTCCACAAGGTCAACGGCGACGGGACCATCGACATCAACCGCGGCACGCTGGAGAAGCCCGAGCTGCTTCTCGGCGTCCGCTGCACGAGCGCCTGCTACGGCGCCATGGCCGGCGACCGCGTCGTCTACGAGGACATGAACCACCGCTGCTACGCGACGGGCGTGCTCGCGAAAAGCAGCGGACCCGCCGTTCACAAGGTCGTAGATGGCGTCACGGCCATCAAGTCGGGCGGCGTCGTCACCGTGTCGCTCGTGTACGCGGAGGTGAAGCTTACGGACTATTGGTCGACATATAACATCGGCACGCTGCCCGTTGGTTGGAGGCCGCCGTGTGAGGTGTCTGCTCCGATCGCCATGTCTGAGATGCCGACGACCGCGCGTCTAGCTGTCAGAAATAGCGGCATGGTGAGCGTCGGGAACATGTCGGGCACGGCCATACCGAAAACCAGGAGGGTGTACGGGTGCCTGACCTACGCTGTCGGTGGCTGACTTATAGGGAGGCTTATGGTGTGGCTTGGCTGATATAGACCCTCCCTCGGGGGAGCGCGGTCGCACCATCCACGGGACATGCAAGTCCAGTCCCGAGGAGGGCATATGGCGAAGACCACCATGAACGCGCACCTGGTCACCGAGCCGGGCGCCGCAACCCAGGAGACCATCCAGCTCCACATCGACAACATCGCGGGCGTGGCGGGCGGCGTCGCCGTCGAGGCCGTCAAGTCCGACGACGCGGCGCCATCCGTGGCCGTCCCCACCAAGGAGGAGTTCGACAAGGTCGTCGCCCTCGCCAACGAGGCAAAGAAGCAGCTGAACGCCCTTCTCGCCGCGCTCAAGGCGTAGCCCGCATGGACGACCAGTTCATAGCCCAGCTGGCGACCCAGCTCGCCCTGATGGCCATGTCGGGCCTCCTCGGCTGGGCGGCGTCCGCGATCAAGGCCGCGCACCGCGACCACATGGACGACAAGCGCGAGTACGAGCAGCGGCTCAAGGCGGACCGCGACGTGGTCCAGCTGCTCCTCTACTACCGCCTCAAGGACGAGTACCACGTCCACATCGGCAAGGGCGTCCCGATGACGCCAGCCGCCCGCCGCGACATCGACCGCATGTATCACCTGTACCACGAGATGTACGGGGGCAACGGCGGCGGCACCGCCATGTACGAACGGCTCTGCGAGCTGCCAATCGAGGGATAGGAGACCACATGGAAGACAAGAAGGACAAGCTGCCCGACATCCCCGACGACGTCCCCCTCACCGAGTACACGAAGTACTGGCTGTCGGCGGGCGCCTACGACGTCATGAAGTGGCTGTCGTGCCTGTTCGTCCCGGCGTTCGGGACGTTCTACGCCGCCCTGGCGGGCCCGCTCGGACTCCCGTGCGAGGACCAGGTCACGACGGTTTGCCTGGCGTTCTCCGCCTTCCTGGGCCTCCTGCTGGGGTCCAGCGAGGCGATGAAGACGACGGTCCGCATCTAGACGAATCAGACACCCTGGCCCCGCCCCAGCGCGGGGCCGTTCGCCTTAAGGAGGCAATCCATGGCAGACCTCGACGCCGAAATCAGCGAGGAGACCAAGACCGATATCGCCGACCAGGACACGCGCGACGTGCCCGACGTGGCCGAGGTGGAGGTGGTCGCTTATGAGTAAGCCGACCGACGTGCTCCGCATCGCCGCTGGCGAGATCGGGTACTCCCGATGGAACGACCCCGAGCGCGGCACGAAGTACGGGCGCTGGTATTCGAGCCTGGTGAACGACTCCTACTTCGGTGCCAACGGGGTCCCCTTCTGCGCCATGTTCGTGTCCTGGGTGCTCGCCAAGGCGGGCGTGAAGTGCGAGGGCTTCCCCGCCGCGTCATGCGGCGTGGCGCTCAGGGCCGCGACCAAGGAGGGAGCCGTCATCGCCGACAAGCGGCAGGCGCGACCTGGCGATATCGTCATCTTCGATTGGCCCACGGTGGCGGGCGGAAACGACCACACCGGAATCGTGGAACTGAACAAGGGCGGCTACATCCAGACCATCGAGGGCAACACGTCTCCCGGCAGCGCCGGCTCGCAGGGCAACGGCGGCGGGGTGCACCGCCGCACGCGCGACTGGTCCGTGGTCCAGGCGATTATCCGCCCCGCGTATGACGGAGCGCCCGCGCCCAAGCCCGTGCCGAAGCCTCACGACGACAAGATCGCGGTCGATGGATTCTGGGGCGAGGACACGACCCGCAAGGCGCAGCAGCTCGCGGCGAAGGTGGCGGACGGCGAGGTCTGGCACCAGTACACCGACAACCGCTGGCGCCTCAAGGGCTGCACGTATGGCTGGCAGTACGACAAGACCCTCAACGGCTCGCCCATCGTGCGGTACCTCCAGGCGAACGTACTCCACATCAAGGCCGACGGCATCGCTGGTAAGGACTTCGCGAACGCCATGATTCGCCGCTACGGCAACGGCTACTGCGACGGCAAGCTCGACGGACCCTCCACCGCCATCGCTGGATTCCAGCGGGCGCTCAACAACGGCAAGTTCTAGGGAGGCGCATATGCTGACCCATACAGCGACAATCCGAGGCCGCGCCATCACGTGGGACCATCGCGAGGTCGTGCAGCACGGACTCAACGCGGACCGCGTGGAGCTTAGCACCGATCGCGAGTGGCAGGAGTGCGACCGCATCGTCGCGGTGCTCGCCAAGGCGGGCAAGGAGTCCGTCCGCGTGGACGCGGGAGACGGCTTCTTCGTCCCGTCCGCCCTCATGGAGGACGCGGGACCGCTGCGCATGTGCCTGCTCGGCTACGCGGGCGATTCGGTCCGAATCGTGACCGCCAAGGAGGACGCGCCCCTCGCCGTGGTGGAGTCGGGCGAGGTGGCGGGCATGGACCCGGCGCCCGAGCAGCCCGACCTCTGGGCGCAGCTCATGGAGGAGGTCCGCATCGCCACGCGCGAGGCGTACCGCGCCAGAATCATCGCCGTGGACGCCTCCACCGTCGAGGGCGAGGCGACCGCATCCATCGCCGAGGGCGAGCGCGGCGCGACCCTATCGCTGGGCATCCCGCGCGGCCCGCAGGGCATCCAGGGTAACGACGGGCCGCAGGGCGACAGGGGTCCGCGAGGACCGGAGGGCCCCAAGGGAGAGCCGGGAGAGGGCTTCAAGCTGTCGAAGGTCTACGAGAGCGTCGAGGCGATGCACGCGGGCTTCGCGACCGACGGCCTCCCGCTCGGCTCGTTCGTCGTCGTAAACACGGGCAACGTCGATGACCCGGACAACGCTGGTGTGTGGTGCAAGGGCGAAGAGGCCTACGTGTTCATCGTGGACATCTCCGGCATGACGGGTTTCGACGGACCGCCCGGCCCGCGCGGACCCGAGGGGCCTCCCGGTCCGAAGGGCGACAGCTTCACGGGAGCGACCGCGACCATCGAGGGCGGAAACGGCACCCCGCGCGTGGATGTGACGGTGGAGGGCGAGGGGCAGTCCAAGTCGCTGCGCTTCGCCTTTCACGACCTGCAAGGCCCCAAGGGCGATACGGGCAAAGACGGCGTGTCCCCGTCCGCTAAGGTGGAGCAGACCCCCACGGGCGCTACGCTCACCGTCGTGGACGGAAGCGGCACCACGACCGCGCAGCTCAGCAACGGCAAGGACGGAGTGCGCCCCAAGCCCGGCGCTGGCATCAGCGTCGCGGAGGACGGGACGACGGCGGTCGATTTGGACGGGCTGCGCGGGATGCTAAAGCGGTCGAACCAGCTAACGAGCGTACCTATCCCAGGGGCGGGCGAGGGCAAGCTGTACTACAGCTACACGCCGCTGATGATGCACGTCGTCGCTCAGACGAACATAAAGATTATCTCTGGTGACACGGCGTACACGCGCTTCATGGAGCTACCGACATCGCTCAAGATTGCGCGGGAGGTCGATCGCTGCGACTGCGCACTTATGCGCACCACCAAGGGCGGCGCACAGTACATCGGTTATGACATCCAGACGGACGGCACCGTGCGCCTCTCGGCATATACGCCGAACCCAGGCGAGGTAATCGAAATCAATGCGCTGGATTTCGCTAGCTTCGTCATCCCGATGGTGGGGGGGGGTATCTCCCTAACTAACCTCTGGCAGAGGACCACGGAGGGCACCGACGGCGGCATCACGTTCGCAATTCAGGAGGACGGCGGCATCCGCGTCACCGGCACGCAGTCCGGCAACTACCCGCGCGTCTACTCGCAGAAGGTCGATTTGGTGGAGGTTGGCATAAAGCCCGGCCGGACGTACACGCTTTCGTGCGATGGTGCCAGCGGGGACGCGTACATCGCGTGCCAGTTCAACAAGGCCGATGGTGGCTCTTGGACGACCGTCTGCACGAATAATCCCATGACGTTCACCGTCCCAGCCGATGCTGTCTCGCTCATCTGCTTCCCGTCCTGCGGCAATCTGCGCGACCCCGCCCAGGTAATCGACACTACGCTGTACCCCATGCTCGTGGAGGGCATGCCCGCCGAGTACGTGCCGTATGCGCTCGGGGGGGGGCAGGTCCTGACTAACCTTTGGCGCTGGTCCGACAAGATGCCGAAGCAGTTCAAGCTGCTCGATGACGGCGGGCTGTCCGTAGACTAC
>USLT01000001.1 GCA_900555585.1 uncultured Collinsella sp. | reverse complement strand
GCAGACTACTCATGGTATCGTAATAGCGAACAAAATGGTTTCTACCAATCAACTCAGTCGCTACGTTATCTTCAGAATTATAGTAAGTGGGTTCTTCCTGACTAATAGCAACATACTGATGGCGACTACCGAAAATCTCATTGTCAGTTACCTTATCCGCTTTTAGAGCAGTCTGTAATTCCTCTACAGCTTTTTCATGAAATTTATGTTTGACATAAGCATTTCCTAAAAAGAAAAGTGTGAGTAAAGTCGCAGTATAAATCCTTCCACGCTTCGAGAAGGGAAATCTTAAAATCTTCTTTATCATAACTTTTTTACAAAAATAGCCAGAACATCACATTCTGACTATTACTCTTATTTCTCATCTTCGTCCATTGAAAGTACTGACAAGAAGGCTTCTTGTGGTACTTCAACCGAACCGATGGCTTTCATACGTTTCTTACCGGCTTTTTGTTTTTCGAGGAGTTTACGTTTACGTGAAACGTCACCACCGTAACACTTAGCCAAGACGTTTTTACGAAGGGCTTTGATATCTGTACGGGCAACAATTTTTTGACCGATAGCCGCTTGGATTGGCACTTCGAATTGTTGACGTGGAATGATTTTCTTAAGCTTATCAACGATAAGTTTTCCACGCTCGTAGGCAAATTCCTTGTGAACGATGAAGCTAAGGGCATCGACCTTGTCACCATTAAGGAGAATATCCATTTTCACCAATTGTGAACGGCGGTATTCTGACAATTCATAGTCAAAGCTTGCATAACCACGTGTTGATGATTTCAATTTATCAAAGAAATCAAAGACGATTTCGGCAAGTGGAATCTGATAGATAACATTCACACGATTATCATCAATGTATTCCATGGTTTCAAAATCACCACGTTTACGTTGTGCCAACTCCATAACCGCACCAACATATTCTTGAGGAACCATGATTTGAGCTTTAACATAAGGCTCCTCGATTGACTCAATCTTGGTTGGCTCCGGAAACTCGCTCGGATTGGACACATCAAGCGAGGCACCATCTGTCATATTGACCTTATAGATAACAGAAGGTGCTGTCATAATCAGATCAATATTAAACTCGCGCTCCAAGCGCTCCTTGACGACTTCCATATGAAGTAGGCCGAGGAATCCGACACGGAAACCGAAGCCCAGAGCCACCGAGGTCTCGGGGCTCCATGTGAGCGAGGGATCGTTGACGTGGAGCTTCTCCAAAGCGTCCCGAAGGTTCTCGTAATCCTTGTTATCGATCGGGAAGATACCCGTGTAGACCATCGGCTTAGCCTCGCGGTAGCCCGAAAGGGGCGCGTCACAGGGGCGGTCGCACGCGGTGAGCGTATCGCCCACGTGTACGGCCTCGGGGTTTTTGAGCCCGGTCACGACGAAACCGACCTCGCCGACGCCGATCTGGTCGACAGGGGTCTCGGCCGGGCGCTTGACGCCGACTCCATCGACGAGGAAATCCTCGCCACCCTGCATCATGCGAAGCGTCTGGCCCTTCTTGATTGAGCCGTCGAAGACGCGGACCGTGGCGACCACGCCGCGGTACTCGTCGAAATACGAGTCGAGGATGAGGGCCTTCAGGGGCGCTTCGGAATCGCCAGTCGGCGGCGAGACGAGAAAGACGATCGCCTCGAGGAGATCATGGATGCCCTCACCGGTCTTGCCCGAGACGCACACGGCATCGTCGGCGGGAACGGCGAGCTCGTCCTCGATCTCGACCTTGACCTCCTCGGGGTGCGCCGAAGGCAGGTCGATCTTGTTGATAGCCGGCACGATATCCAGATCCGCGTTCATCGCGAGGCTGGCGTTGGACACGGTCTGGGCCTCGACGCCCTGCGTCGCGTCCACGACGAGAACCGCGCCCTCGCAGGCGGCGAGGCTACGGCTGACCTCGTAGGTGAAGTCGACGTGCCCGGGCGTGTCAATGAGGTTGAACTGGTAGGTCTGACCGTCGTCGGCATCGTACATGACGCGAACAGCATTGCTCTTGATCGTGATGCCGCGCTCACGCTCGATGTCCATCGTGTCGAGGAGCTGCGACTCCATATCCCGCTCCTCGACCGTACGAGTAAGTTCGAGGATCCTATCGGAGATCGTCGACTTGCCGTGGTCGATGTGGGCGATGATGGAGAAGTTCCTGATGTGTGAGGTGTCTATAGTATTCATGTGGGCTATCACACCCCATGCTCCTGGGGTCGCGCGAGGGTCCAAACGTGCACAAACTGCGTAGATTCACGCCTAATCCATAGCGAACGCCCTTCTCACGAGGGTATGCGAGTGCTATACTTCCTTGTCTGTATGACCTCAACCGTGTCTCAGAGGCCGGATAGTAGGCTTTTTTAGAATTCGAAAGGAAAACCACCAGTGGCAAACATCAAGTCTCAGAAGAAGCGCATCCGCACCAATGAGATCGCTCGCGTCCGCAACAAGGCGATCCGCTCCGAGCTCAAGACCCTCGTGAAGCATGTTCACACCGCCGTCGAGGCTGGCGACAAGGCCGAGGCCGCTGCCGCCGCCACCCGCGTCTACCGCGCGCTCGACAAGGCCGTCGCCAAGGGCGTCATCCACAAGAACCAGGCCGCCAACCGCAAGTCCGGCGTCCAGAAGCTGGTCAACACCCTCGCTTAACGCGAGGTTGCACAAGCGATTCGCCAACGACCCGATGCTTCTGCATCGGGTCGTTTTTCATGCCGAGGAATTCTATCGGGACCCTCCGGGCGCGGAAATGGGCATGCGGCCGCCCGGCATCGGAACGCTATCTGACGATCGATGCGATAAGCATCCTGAGGGCGACGTCCGAGTCGCGAGAACCCTTCAATGCAAGCTCGGTTTCGACTGCCGCATCGAGAGCCTCGAGCAATTCGTCCATACTGAACGCCCGCGCCCAGCGCACATGGTTGCGGACCTGCCAACCTTGCATCCCGAGTCGCGCCGCTAGGCCCCCCGCTTGCCCCCGGGAATCCAAGACCTTCGCGACGATGAGCTCGCGGAGGCGCGCCACGATGAGCGAGTGTATCCAAACCTCGGTACCCTTAGGCTGGATCGCCAGAAGCTGGAACGACCGCAAGGCATCCCGAGCCGAGATCGCATCGATCAACCCCCACGGCTTGACCTCGGCCGTACGGGCGATATGCCGTTCGACATCCTTAAGAGAGATCTTGCCCTCGGGAACGAGATCGAGTAGCTTTCGAAGCTCGGAATCGATAAGGCGCATACTGTCGCCCACGCGTGAGGCGAACTCCTCGGCCGCATCGAACGTCATGCTCCCGCCATACTTCCCGGCAAGATCGACGACGTGTTTCGGAAGCTCGCGAGATTTGATCGGCGAACAGTCCAGAATGGCTCCTGGTCCGATCTTGGAGAACGCCTTGTACAATCGGGTGTTCTTCGCGAGGCGCTCGGCGACGACCATGCACACCGTGGTCGGCGAAGGATTGCTCAAGTATTCGATCAACGGCTCGCTGACGTCCTTGGAGAGCCTATCGCATCCCTCGAGGATGACGAGTCGGAACTCCGCGCCCATGGGGAGCGTGTTGAGCGAGGCCACGATATCGTCCACCTGGGGAGCCTTGGTCATATCGCGTTCATCTAGGTTGAAATCGAGCATGCCGCTGCGCTCAAGACGCGCGCGCATCCTCTTGACGATCCGCGAGCGACGGTACTCATCGGCGCCGACGACGAGATATGCGGGCAAGAGCTGTTGCTGCGACATCCAAGACCCTTTCAAATCAACCTGATTGACCAACCCATTCTACCCTCACCGCCGCTGCGTCCTGATTGAGAAGCCGTTTGCATCCGGTGCGATACGTATGTCCCCGCGATCGATCGTGCAGAGGAACTCCGATCCACTGGATTCCACGTACTCGATGCATTCTCCCGTAGGATGCCCGTAAGAGTTGCCGGCGCCTGCGCTCGCGACAGACACCTCCGGATCGAGTGTGTCCAAAGAAGGGCTATCGACGGATGCAGCAGATCCATGATGCCCGAGCTTCAGTATATCGATATCGCCTACTTCGTCTGCGAACTCCCGGAGCTCGCGATGCTCGGCATCTCCCGTCAGGAGCATCCGAATCGGCCCGCTCTCGCAATCGAACTCAGCAAGAAGGCACAACGAGTCCGAGTTCTCCTCCCCGGCCACCTCCGCCGAAGGCCAGACGACCCTGCATTTGATCGAGCCGCAGCGAAAGGCATCGCCGTGCCCCAGCTCTATTACAGGAGCAGATACAGCCGCCTCAAACTCTGATGGCGCAGAACCGGCTGCTCCGTCTGCAACGATGACGGATCCGATGGGAATATCGGAAGCGAAGGACGTCACCCCGCCCCAATGGTCCCTATCCCAATGCGAGACCACCAAGGCATCAAGACCGTAAACGCTATTTCGCGCCAAGGCTGTCCGCGTCGCCTCGTCGACCCCCGCGTCCACGAGGACCGCAGAGCTTCCATCGCGCAACAAGATTGCATCGCCTTGCCCGACATCCATAATAGTCACTGAGCAGGGCGCAAAACGTGTCCAGCGGACAACATGGACAAAGCAGCCTATCGAGACCGCAAGCGCGATCAGGATCACGGGACGCGGATTGGGGTCGGGCCACAGCACGTATACCACCGCCGCCAACGCATACAAGATGAACCAAGCCGCCGCGGAAACATCGATGAGAACGCTCGCGAAAGGCACGCGCGACATCGCATCGGCGAGAAAGATCGCCAATCTCGCCAGCCACTCCAATGGAGCGACGAGCCAGGCGACCGCGCTTGAAAGCGAAGCAAGCGGGGCGAGCACGAACCCTGATCCCATAAGAAGCGTCATCAGGGGACCAATGACTACATTTGCCAGCGGCGAGACCAGCGAGAGGGACTTAAACACCGGCACCGTAAGCGGGAGCGTCGCCCATTGCGCCGCGAGCGTCATCGCGAGCGCGTCCGCAAGCATCGCGGGCAGTCGAAGGCGAACGAGGAGCTCGCTCAAATACGAGCCGAACAGACTGATGAAAAGGACGCTCGATGCAGAGAGCTGAAATCCCAGGTCATGGGCAACCCCTGGATCGAAGAACAGCATCGCGGACACGGCCAGGGACAGCCCGGACAACCCGTGGGGTCGTCTCCCGAGAAGCTTGGCCGCAAGCGAGCAGGCGACCATGATCGCGCTCCTGATAGCTGAGGGGGCGAACCCTGTGAAAGCGACATATGCGCAGACGGCTCCGATCAGCACGGTAGCTCTTCGCCCGGCGGCGGAACCCCGACGATCAAGCATTGCACCGACGAAGCCCGCGATGCAAGCCAAATGACTTCCGGATACGGCGACGAGATGAGTGAGCCCGGTCTCGGAGAACACCCGCTCCGCATCGCTACCAGACAGCTCGGTGGTCCTCCCGCAAACGACACCGGAGACCAGGGCGCGGGCATCGGATTGAGATGGAGCAAGGGAGTCGAGCATCTTAGCTCTGAGGATCAGAATCGGAGAAAACCCCTCCTCCCTCGCCTCTCCAGTGACCGAAAGGACCCGAAACGACCCCGCATGCCCCTTTAGAAACAACGAGCGCGAGTAGTCGTCATCCCGAAGCGGCTCGAACCTCCCCGCGCAACGGTAGCCGATGCGATCGTCGAGCAAAACCTCACTTGAAACCATCATCCGTATCGATCGCCCGCTTCGACGGCTCGAAACCCTTCCCTCGTACAGATATCCGTTCGAACGCATCCGAGGATCACCGGATACAGAGACGACGGCGTTACCGCCGGACACGCCAGGCGCTCGCTCGAGAGCGGAATAGAGCCGAGCTGACCATACTGCCGACGCCGCAAGCCCGATGATTGCCCCCGTCGCCACCATGCGCCCCACCATGATTATCGAATTCCATTCATCGGGAATTTGACGACCCAGAACGAACAGGACGGCGGCAACGATGGCGCCGATGCCCGCGAGCACGCAGAACATGAACCCCGAGGGCCTCGCTCGCATGAACCAGGCGAAATCACAAGCCATCAATGTTCCGAATAGGGCTGCTGCAACCACCGCCGACCTCGGCAAAAGCGGACGTACCGGTGCAGATCTACCCGTCTCGAAGCTCACAGGCAAATCTGTCCCTTCAGGGCCTCGAACTTCTTCTCCCCGATTCCAGACACCCTCATCAGGTCTTCAAGCGTCTCAAAGGGACCGTTGGCCTCACGGTCCTCGACGATGGCCGCAGCGGTGGAAGGACCGACCCCTTTGATGGCATCGAGCTGCTCGGCATCAGCGGAATTGATGCTTATAAGCGCTCCCGTCTCCTGCGTGGAGCCCCCGGGGACTCCCCCTTCATTCGCCAAGGACGCGGTGGTCTCGGCAGATGAAGGTACATGGATCTTTTGGCCGTCCACGAGCTTTGCGGCCCGATTGATCGAATCGAGCACGGCCTCGGGCGTGATCCCGCCGGCGGCTTCGATTGCATCACCTATTCGCTCGCCCTCGTCCAGACGGTACAAGCCAGGACGATGAACGGCTCCGCTCACGTCGACCACGACCTCGGAAACCGGGGTCACGATCGACAGCACCGAAGCCTGACGCCGCCTCCTTCTGCACAACGTGGAAATCATCTATTTGGCTAGTGCCAAGTCGGCCGCCGGCAACGAGCGCCGCAACAGCAAGGATGGCGATGATGATCGCGACTATCCAAGATCGAGACCCATCGACTTGAAGCCGCTTGGTTCGCGCTCCATCCTCATTAAGCTGCATCTCCGCATCACCCCTCTTAGGTTCATGATGCGGCAATCAACGGGCTGCAACGCGTGAAATGATTTGCTTGGTCTGGGCATCTAACAAGACAATGCGGTCATTCGAACAACACCGCGATGTCAAAAGAAAGGGCCGCTCGGCGAAGAGCGACCCCATAACTCATTTGTCGTCAGAAGAGAGGTTGCAATCCCGCTGGTAACGGAGCTCGATCCCCTCATGTCGCTCGCGCATGATGCGGGGCGGCTTATACGTCGAAGCATCAAAATCAACGTACTCGACGTTATCGACCAGATACTGGATCATGGCTTCATGGTCGAACTGCTCCCATGCCTCATGCACCTCGTCCAGTTTCGCATGCGTCTCGGGACGCCGGGGCATGAATAACGTGCAGCAATCGGGGGCTGTCTGAGTCGAGATATCGTAGGTGCCGATCTCCTCGGCGCGCGCTATGATCTCCTGCTTATCCGAGCCGATCAAAGGCCGGAAAACCGGAAGCTCCACGACTTCGTTAACCGCCATGATGTTCTCGAGCGTCTGAGAGGCGACCTGGCCGAGGGACTCTCCGGTCACGATCGCCTTCGCGCCCTCGATACGAGCGATACGCTCGGCGACGGAATACATCACACGGCGGTACATGATGACGCGAAGATCGCTCGGGCAGGCGATCGATATCTCGCGCTGGCAATCGCCGAACGGAACGACGTACATGCGACCGATCTGAACACCAGGACCCATGGCCTCGATGATATCCCGACAGAGATACTCGCTGGTATCGGCGGTCTGGGGGCGTCCGGAGAAATGGACAGGCACCACCACGGCTCCGCGCCGCGCCATGAGCCAACTTGCGACGGGGGAATCGATGCCGGAAGAGAGAAGGGACACGACCTTGCCGGCGCTGCCTTGGGGCAATCCGCCCACGCCGCGCTCGGAGCGGGCGTACACGTAGACGCTACCCTGGACAACGAGCACATGGACCTGCGCATCGCAGCCCTTCATGAGGACCTTCTTATCAGGGAACGCCTCGCAAAGCACCTCGCCGACCTGACGGTTCAGATCCATAGAGGAAAGCTCGTAGTCAGTATTAGACCTCTTGGCCACGACCTTGAAGGAGTCGAAGGGCCCGAACTCGCGAAGGGCCTGAATCGCCGCCCTCTCGTACTCATGCGGCTCGCGATTGGTATGAAACGCGAGCGAGACGCGGGCGACGCCGGGAACGGTCCTGATGATCTCGAAGGCGCGTTCGGCCTCGCCGGCCACAGAGAACGTCACCAATATATGGCCGGATATGCGCGTGATAGTGCTAACGGAAAAGGCGGCCAAGGCCGCCTTGATGTTATCCATGAGGATACGCTCGAAACGCGCGCGATTCTTTCCCTTGAGTCCGATCTCGTGATAATGCACAAGGCACACGCGACTCGCCATAGGGCTACTCCTCGGAAGCCTTGTGGCCGAGGGCCTCCTCATAGCGGTCGTGCTCGTAGGAGATATCTCCATCGACGAGCTCGTCCATAGCCATGGAAATGGTGTCCTTACCGGAGAGGGCAATGGTGATGTCATCGACGTCCTGGACGGCCAGAACGCGGCTGTGCTGCTCTCGAAGCATGCTGTTGATGTCGCAGGCACGCTTGGAAGCGAGCGAAGCCAGCAGGAAGCGGTTGTTATCCGTCTTGTCCAGGAGGTCGTCGATGTTGGGCTTTACAACTGACACGTAACTCAGTTCCTTTCATAATTCTGGAGGACGTCCGCGAGAGAAACGGTGGCCTCCTCGAGGTCGTCGTTAACGATCCGGACGTCATAGCGATCGGCAAGGGATAGCTCGTGCTCGGCGTTGGCCAAGCGAAGCTCGACGGACTCCGGAGTTTCAGTACCGCGCCCGACCAGACGCTCGCGCAGGACCTCGAGCGAGGGGGGCTCCACGAAAACGAGGACCGCATCGGGAAAACGGCGCTTGACGTTGAGGGCGCCCTGGACGTCGATCTCGAGAATCAGCGAATGGCCGTCGGCGAGCTTGGACTCGACCTCGCTGACGAGCGTACCGTAGCGGTGGGCGTGAACCTGGGCCCACTCGACGAACTGACCCTCGTCGACGCGGCGAGAGAACTCCTCATCCGTGAGGAAGTAGTAATTCACGCCGTCTATCTCTCCGGCGCGAGGCTGCCTCGTGGTAGCCGAAACCGTCAGGCCCAGTCCGGGAACCCGATCGCGAACGCGCGCGACCAGGGTCCCCTTCCCAGCACCTGACGGTCCAGAAATCACGAAGAGCTTGGATTCGCTCTCGCTCAATTTACTTGGAGAGCTGCTCGAGGAGCAGTTCGCGCTGACGGACGCCCAGGCCCTGGACGCGGCGGGTGGCGGAGATGTTCAGCTCGTCCATGATCTTAGCGGCCTTGGCCTTGCCGTAGCCGGGAAGGGACTCGATGAGGGTGGAGACCTTCATGCGGGAAGCGATCGGGTCCTCGGAGTTGAGGACGGACTCCAGGGTGACCTCGCCCTTCTTGATCTTCTCGCGAAGCTCAGCACGGGCGTGACGAGCGGCAGCGGCCTTCTCAAGTGCAGCCTTGCGCTGCTCATCGGTGAGCTGAGGAAGAGCCATTAGAACCTCCAAATTAATGTTTCTTACCTAAGATATTATCCATTTTACCAGCTAAAACGGTAAATCGGACGTTCAACAACCGTATAGATTAGTCGAACCAGTCACGAGTTTCAAGCAAATTGGGCCATTGACTTGGGGAAATCGCGCTAATCCATAGAACTAGCGCGAGTTTCCCCAGGAAACGACCATTGTAAGGAGGCTAGGCCTCCGCCACCAGCTCTGAGACGATCGCCTCGTAGGCGGCGACTGGATCGGCGGCGCCGGTGATGGGGCGACCGACCACGATGTGGGTGGAACCGTTGTTGATAGCCTGGGCGGGAGTCGCGACACGCGACTGGTCCCCAAGCTCGGCGCCCGCGGGACGAACGCCAGGGGTGACGACCAGACCGCTCTCCCCTACCAGCTGGCGCATATCATGCGCCTCCCTCGGTGAGCAGACGACACCGTCGATGCCGTTGGCGCATGCGAGGCGCGCGAGGCGATCGGCCTCCTCCGAGACGGGGGATTCGACGCCGATCTCGGACAGGGACTCCTGGTTCATGCTCGTAAGAACCGTGATCGCAACGAGCTTGGGGCGAACGCCGCGGAGCTCGGCCGCTTCCTCAGCGCCCTCTCGGCACGCCGAGAGCATGGCGCCGGAGCCGAGGCCATGAACGGACATGAGGTCGGCACCCGCGAGAGCAGCGGACCGGGCGGCGCCACGGACCTGATGCGGGATGTCATGAAACTTCAAATCGAGGAACACCTTGAACCCGCGATCCTTGAACTCGCGAACGATGGAAGGGCCCTCGGCATAGAAGAGCGTCATGCCGACCTTGAGCCATACCGCATGGCCCGAGAGGGAGTCGGCAAGCTCGAGAGCGCGCTCTCGATCGCAATCGATCGCGACGATCACACGGTCGCGTGCATCGGCGTCTAGCATTCGAAGGCTCCAATCAGCTCGTTGATATCGGAAACGCCCTGGCTCTCAGCCCACTCCTCGAGCTCGGTGAGAACGCGCAGGGACGCGGTGGGATCGACGAAGTTGGCCATGCCGACCGCGACGCACGTGGCGCCTGCGAGAATCATCTCCGCGGCATCCTCACCGCTCATGACGCCGCCGACGCCGCAGATGGGGATCTCGACCGCGTTCGCCGCCTCCCAGACCATGCGAACGGCGATCGGGTGGCACAAGGGGCCGGAAAGCCCGCCCGTGGGCTTGGACAGCTTCGAGCGGCGGGTGCGGACATCGATCGCCATTCCCGGAATGGAGTTGATGACGGTCAAGCCGTCGGCGCCCTCGGCCTCGAGGGCACGCGCAATCTCGGGGATGCGCACGGGAGCCATCTTGACGAAAAGGGGCTTGTCGGTCACCTTGCGGCAGGCGCGCATGACCTCGGAAGCGCCCTGAGGCGTGGAACCGCAGGCAGCACCGCCGGCAGCGATGTTGGGGCAGCTCACGTTGATCTCGTATCCGGCGGCCCAGGGGCACAGCTCCACGAACATCTCGAGCGCGCGGACGTACTCATCGGTGGAGTGACCGGCTACCTGGCAGATGACCTGCGTACCCTTGGCAGTGAGGTCGGCCAGCCACGGGCCGGACTGCTCGGCGAAGGCCGCCACACCGGGGTTCTGCAGGCCCACGGAGTTCATCATGCCACCGGGGACCTCGGCCATACGGGGCGCGGGGTTGCCCGGCCAAGCCTCCGCCGCGCAGCCCTTCGTGGTGATGGCACCGAGCTGACTCACGTCCATGAGCTCGCTGAACTGCCAGCCGTACCCGAACGTGCCAGAAGCGGTGTTGATGGGGTTCTTCATCTTCACGCCGCCGAAGTCGACGGCCATATTCACCTGGCTCACCAGACCACCACCTTGGTCGCATCAAAGACCGGTCCGCACATGCAGGCGCCCTGCATGCCGTCGGTCGTCTCGACATTGCAGGTGCTGCATGCACCAAAGCCGCAGCTCATCATGCGCTCGAGGGAGGCCTCGCAGTACACGCCCGCCTCGGCCGCAGAGGCGGCGACCTTGCTCATCATGACGCTGGGGCCGCAGGTGGCCACGTAGTCGTACTCGCGGGAGGAGAGCAGCTCGGCGGCGGACTCGGTGCAAAAACCGTGCAGACCGGCCGTACCGTCATCGGTCGCCACGCAGACCTCGCCGGCGCCCAGCGCCTCGAAGTCCTCAACACCGACGAGTTTTGCGGCGGTGGCGGAACCCACGCACGCATCGACCGCGATACCCGCCTCGGCGAGTTCACGCGCCAGGCACAGCACCGGGGGAACGCCGATGCCGCCGCCGACCACGAGCACGCGACGGGCGCCCTCGGGGACGCGCCAGCCGTGGCCGCCAGGGCCGAGCAGGTCGCTCGTGAAGCCGCGGCCCCACTCGGACATGCGTTGCGTGCCCTTGCCGACGACCGCGTACCAGATCTCGACGGTGCCGCGCTCCGGGTCGGCGGCGACGTAGCTCAGCGGCACGCGCAGCAGCTCACTCGGGTCGCCCGGCACGCGGATGTTCACGAACTGACCGGGCTTGAGCGCGGATGCGAGACGCGGGGCCGAAATGACGAGCGAGAAGATGCCGTCGGCGATCTTCTCGTTCGAAATGACCTCGAAGTCATGCATGCGCGCAGGCGAAGGATTCGGCATATATGCTCCCCTCCCCATGCGAGGCATGGTTGATTGACAATGCCGCACGGGCAGCGCGCGAAGACGCGGCTGTGCGGCGCTCGAAGTTTATGTTAGCAAACGACGCCGTTGGCGAGCGTGCGCTTGCCGCCCACGAACACGTCGGTGGCGCGACCGGTGAGCTCAACGCCCTTGAAACCGGAGTTCTTGGCGTGGCTGGCGAAGTCGTCCTCGGAGACGGTCCAGACCTGGTCGGCGTCGAAGACGGTGAGGTCGGCGACGGAGCCCTCGGCGATCTTAACCTGGTCGAGGCCCAGGATCTTGCGGGGCTCGATGGCCATGAGCTCGACCATGCGACCGAAGGTGATCTTGCCGGTCTTGACCAGGTTGGTGATCACGAGGCCGAGCGCGGTCTCGAGGCCGGTCATGCCGAACGGGGCGAGCTCGAACTCACGGGACTTCTCCCAGTCGGAGTGCGGGGCGTGGTCGGTGGCGATCGTGTCGACCGTGCCGTCGATGACACCGGCGATGAGCGCCTCGGCGTCCGCAGCGGTGCGCAGCGGCGGGTTCACCTTGAAGCAGGTGTTGTAGGTGCCGTCGATGGCGTCCTCGGTGAGGAACATGTGATGCGGGGTGGCCTCGCAGGTCACGGGCAGGCCCTTGGCCTTGGCGGCGCGGACCATCTCCAGGCCCTTGGCGGTGGAGATGTGCTGGATGTGCAGCTTGGCACCGGTGAGCTCGGCGATCATGATGTCGCGCATGATCTGGAGCTCCTCGCCCTCCGCCGGCCAGCCGAGCAGGCCGAGGCGGGTGGAGACGGCGCCCTCGTTGATCTGGCCATCGCCGACCAGGTCGTTGTCCTGGCAGTGGCTCATGAAGACTTTGCCGAACATCTGACCGTAGTCCATGGCGCGGCGCAGCATGCCGGCGCCCTGGATGCCGTGGCCGTCATCGGTGAAGGCGACGCAGCCGCGCTCGACCATGTTGGCCATCTCGGAGATGATCTCGCCCTTGAGGCCACGGGTCATGGCACCGGAAGGGTACACGCGGCAGTGGCCCTTGGCGGCGGCGACGGACTTGATGTACTCGACCACGACGCCGTTGTCGGTGACGGGGTTGGTGTTGGGCATGGAGCACACGCCAGTGAAGCCACCCTTGGCGGCAGCGGCGGTCTCGGACTCGATGTCGCCCTTGGCCTCGAAGCCGGGCTCACGCAGGTGGACGTGCATGTCCACCAGGCCGGGAACAAGGTACTTGCCAGACAGGTCGACGACCTCGGCGCCCTCGTGGCTGAGGTTCTCGCCGACGGCGGCGATCTTGTCGTCCTCGACGAGGACGTCTACACATCCGTCAAGCTCGACAGACGGGTCGACGACGTGGGCATTCTTAAGAAGCAAGGCCATTATCGGCACCTCCAAGCAGCAGATACAGGGCAGCCATGCGCACGCAGATACCGGCGTACACCTGGTCGAGGATGACGGAGCGCTCCGGATGATCGGGCATGTAGGAGTCGAACTCCACACCGCGGTTGATCGGGCCGGGGTGGCACACGATCGCGTTGGGCCTCATGAGGCGCTCGCGGGCCTTGGTGAGACCGTAGAGCTGGTGGTACTCGCGCTCGCTCGGGAACGGCGCGCCCTCGAGGCGCTCGCGCTGGATACGCAGCATGTAGACGACGTCCAGGTCCGGCAGCACATCATCGAGGCTGTTGGACACGTGATCGGCACCCAGGATGTCGGGGCGGGGCGGCATGAGGGTGTTGGGACCCACGGCCGTGACCTCGGCACCCATGATCTTGAGCGCGGGGATGAGAGAGCCGCAGACACGGGAGTGGCCGATGTCGCCCACGACGCCGACCTTCAGGCCGTCGAAGCTACCTTTGCGCTCCCAGATGGAGTACAGGTCGAGCAGGGCCTGGGTGGGATGGCCGTGCTTGCCGTCGCCGGCGTCGATGACGACGGCGGGGCTGGCCTGGGACACGATGTAGGGAGCACCGGCATGCTTGTCACGCACGACGATGCAGTCGATCTTATAGGCGTCGAGCGTCATGACGGTGTCGATGAGGCTCTCACCCTTCACCGTAGAGGTGGAGGAGCCGCCGAAGTTCAGCGTATCGGCCGACAGGCGCTTCTCGGCCAGCTCGAAGGAGCTGCGGGTGCGCGTGGAGGGCTCGTTGAACATATTGACGATGGTCTTGCCCTTGAGGGTGGGGACCTTCTTGATGGCGCGCTCATTGACCTCGGAGAACGCCTTAGCGGTCTGCAGAATGGTCATGAGCTCGGAGTCGGAGTACTCCGAGATATCGATGAGGTGCTTGTGGTTGTTGAACACTGCCTACTCGCCTCCCAGCGGAGCGGAGCCCACGCGGGCGCCCTGCTCGACGTTCGTGATCTCAACGGTGGTGCGGCCGTCGACCTCCTCGAGGTAGAGGCGCACATTCTCCTCATGGGAGGAGGGGACGTTCTTGCCCACGAAGTCGGGGCAGATCGGAAGCTCGCGATGGCCGCGGTCGACCAGGACGGCCAGCTCGACGCGGCTGGGGCGACCGAGGTCCATGAGGGCGTCCAGAGCGGCGCGGATGGTGCGACCGGTGTAGAGGATGTCGTCGACGAGCACGATGCGCTTGTTGTCCAGGTTGAACGGGACGTTCGTGGCGTGGACGGCCGGGGCGAAGTTGGTCAGGTAATCGTCGCGATAGAAGCTGATGTCCAAGCTTCCTAGGTCGACGCGCACCCCCTCGATCCGCTCGATCTCGTCCACGAGCTGCTTGGCGAGCAGATCGCCGCGGGTCACGATGCCGACGAGCGCGAGGTTCTCAACGCCCTCGTTCTTCTCGACGATCTCGTGAGCGATACGGGTGATCGCGCGGCTGATCGCGGTCTCGTCCATGATGACCGCCTTCGGTGAAGACATGCCCATCAAACTCCTTCCTTGCCTCTTCGACGCCGGCTCAGTGCCGCGTCAAAAAATAATGCCCGACCGTTCACACACGGCACGAGCATCCCACGAGGACCCGAAGCAATCGGGCTATGTTCTCCTTGCGGGTATCTCGTACCACGTTTAAAGGTCTCGTCTATTGTACACGCATCCCCCCGTGGCGAGGGCATGAAAAAACACGCACCGCCCCAATCTTCACAATGGGGCGGTGCGCATGATCTTTGGCTAACGCCCGTCCTTCGGTCCGCGACAGGCTATCGCCCAGCGGGAGTCGGTCGACTCGTCCATAGGGCACCCGTGGCAATGCGAGCGCCCGCACGTCCGAACGGCGCGCGGTGCATCCCCGATGGATGCGGGCATCTCAGAAGATCCCTCCATGCGCGCGATGACCATGTCTGCAATTTGACGCATGCCGAGAGCCGACGGATGACACCCGTCCACCGCGTCGTATTGGATGCCGTACGCCCGCACATCGGCGACATGCGCCCCCGCCTCTCGCGCCGCCCGAACGATGGCGCGGTTGTAAGCATCCAGCTCAATGCCGCGTATCTGATACTTGTAACAGCGCTCCGCCTCGCTCGGAGACGTTGCGGGGCACAGCGTCAGGCACCAAATCTCGGACGAGGGCGCGAGGCGACGGATCGCGGCGAGGACATCGCGATACGCGGCATCGAACCGGTCCAGCGCATCGGGGCCGACAACCCATTCGACGGAGCGCTCGCCCGCAAGGTCCTCGGGGCGCGCAGACGCAGAAAGCGACCCGCCCATCACCTGGTTGCGGCCACCGCCCCAGCCGTAGTCGTTAATGCCCATGTACACGAGGACGACATCGGGGCATTCGCCCCGCGCGCCGAGCAGCGAAGCGATGCGCTTCTCGCTATTGCCCGCGGGAAAACCGTATCCCTCGACGACGGAACCGGAAAAGGAGGAGTTGGCGATCAGGTGGCCGTCGAAGTGATCGATGACTCTCCCCCACCATGTGTCTTGGGGGCGTTCGACCCCATCGACGTGAACCTCGCCCTCGTAATGAATCCGCCAGCCCTCGGGAACCCAGCCCATGAGCGTGCTGATTGAATCGCCCAGAACGGAGAAGCCTCGCCCCTTCAGACGGCCGCTTATCGAGCGAGGCGTATTGCCTCCAGCTTCATTGGCGCAATTGACGCTCCCAACTTCCTTGGCAGACGAGGCGGCCTCGGCGCATTCGGCGGTTTTGGAAACGTCGGATTCCTCGGTGCTCATATGATCAGGGCTCATGGTGGTCCTCTCCCTCATGTCCTTCTGCAACGTCCGACCGCTCTTGGCGGCGAGGAGCTCGCGTCCGCAAAGCAATACAGCAGCCGTCTCACCCTCGAGGCGTTCGGGTACGTTTGCGGCATTTCGATCGGCAAGCCCGCTCAATGATAGTCGTCTGAGGTCTCTTGACCCGATTTATTCGGGCAACGGTATATCTGACCTGCAGGTTTGATCATCCTAAAACCGGCGGCGGGCAAAATCTAAAAAATTTTGAAATTGGGGCTTGCAACGCTTCCCTCCATCCGTATAATAAATTTCGTTGCTTGCGAACAGACAGCCAAAAGCAACTTGACAATTCCTCGATAGCTCAATGGTAGAGCCCGCGGCTGTTAACCGCGTTGTTGTAGGTTCGAGTCCTACTCGAGGAGCCAGACTTGAATGTCCCCGTCAGCTTGCTGGCGGGGATTTTTTTATAACGCGACGCTGCTGGTCGGGCGAAAGTCGATCGTCAACGACGAGGTGTTGCGAATAGCACTCCCCCAGCCAACGCATGCCATAAGCGCAGCCCCAACCCGGAACGCCTGCATAAAAAAGGGACCCCGCTCTCGCGAGGTCCCGAAGGGCAGCGTTATCTGTCGCGTTGGACGTGTGGTTCCCGCGCCCGAAGGCGACCGGAACACCAGCCGACGCGAGGCGGCGGCAAAGCGACCTGCTTCCTAGCTCTCCATGTAATCCTTGAGCTTGGAGGAACGGCTGGGGTGACGGAGCTTGGCCAGCGTCTTGGACTCGATCTGGCGAATGCGCTCGCGCGTGACGCCGAACTCGCGGCCGACTTCCTCGAGGGTGCGGGGATGACCGTCGACGAGACCGAAGCGCAGCTCGATGACCTTGCGCTCGCGATCGGCGAGTGAATCGAGAACCTGGCCGAGCTGCTCCTGCAGCATCGAGAAGCTCGCCGCCTCGGGCGGAACGACAGCCTGGGCGTCCTCGATGAAATCACCGAGCTGGGAATCCTCTTCCTCGCCGATAGGCGTCTCGAGGGAGACGGGCTCCTGGGAGATCTTCTGGATCTCGCGAACGCGGTCGGCGCTCATATCCATCTCGGCACCGATCTCCTCGGGGGTCGGGTCGCGACCAAGATCCTGAAGGAGCTGTCGCTGCACGCGGACGAGCTTGTTGATCGTCTCGACCATGTGGACCGGGATGCGGATCGTGCGTGCCTGGTCGGCGATGGCACGGGTGATGGCCTGGCGAATCCACCACGTGGCATACGTGGAGAACTTGAAGCCCTTCTCGTAGTCGAACTTCTCGACGGCGCGGATGAGGCCCAGATTGCCTTCCTGGATCAGGTCCAGGAACAGCATGCCGCGACCCACGTAGCGCTTGGCGATGGAGACGACGAGTCGCAGGTTGGCAGAGATCAGCGCCTGCTTCGCCTCGAGGCCGACCTGCTCGACGCGCATGAGGCGTCGCATCTCCGCACGGGTCAGCTCGAGCTCGCCGGCTTCGGCCGCTTCGAGCTTCTCGGTTGCATCGAGGCCCGCCTCGATCTTCATCGCGAGGTCGACCTCGTCGGCGGCGGTAAGCAGATCGACCTTGCCGATCTCCTTGAGGTACATGCGGACCGGATCGCCCGTGAGCATGACGGTCGAGGCGTCGACGCCTCGGGCGCGGTTGCGCGAGCGAGTCGTGCGAACGCGCGACTTCTTCTTGGGCTTCTCGGAAGCCATCTCGGCGTCGGCCATCTTGGCGACCTTGCGGTCGTGGTCCTCGTCGCTCTCGCCGTCCAAATCGAAGTCGTCATGGTCCTCGACATCGAAGGCGTCGTCGCCGTCATTTTGGGAAACGATATCGACGCCGCGATTGCGCAGCGCGTTGTACAGCGTGGTCAGCTGACTATCGGAAACATCGACGTCCTTGAGGGCGATCTGAATCTCATCCTCGGTGATCGAACCGTTCTTCGACCCCTTTTCGAGCAGCTTCTCGAGATAGGAGTAGAGTTCAACGTCCGTGCTCTCCGTCTTCTTTGGCACAGATTCTCCCTTCGTAGCACATAGGACACAACACTATAACAGAATTCCGTATACCCAACCTCGTCAATCATGAAACATAGCGCGAAGAGCATCGATGAATGCAGGGCGCGCCATTCATGGGCCTACACCGTGAGGGAGCGGAAAGGATCGGCCACGCCCTCGAGCGACTGTGTCAGCTCTCGGATCCGAGCGGCATCCTGCGAAGCCTGGACCATGAGGTCGCGGCGCTCCTCGGGCTCGAGGCTGTGATCGCTGCGGAGCCTCCCCTGCACGGAGCGCATGCGCCGCCGGGCGGTGAGCAGCTCGAGCGTGTCGAGCAGGAACTCGATGTTCGTCTGCGTGGGATGCGAGCTCGTCGCCGAGATGGTCCCGGCGCTCACGAGCTGCGCGGCTTCCGGGCACACCGCGCGCGCCGCCGCCATAACGTCGGCGGAGGACGTGCCGTCCGGCGTGGCGAGGACCGCCCAGGCTATGGCTTCGTTGCGCGAATCGACCCATTCGATCTCGGTGATGCGCTCGGCCAGCGGGCGGAAGTCATCGGGGTACGCGGCGAGCAGCGTAAGCAGCTCGCGCTCGCAGGCGAGCGAGCGCCGCTCCAGCTCGGTCAATACGATCGGGGCGGCAGCGTGCGCGGCGACATCGACGGGCGCGGGGTCCTCCTCGACAGCGAACCCATCGTAGACGTCGAGCGGGACCTCGTCTCCGTCCCCCGCCGCGGCGCGCACGTCGCCAGCGGAGGCGAGCTCCGGCCCGGCGCCTCCCCGCAGGTTCCATCCTCCCGAACGTCCGCCCCGGTCGGCCGCGGCCTGCGACTCGCGCTCGCGCTGCGCGCGCTCATAGCGCTCAGCGCGGAGTGCGGACGCTTCCTCGCGCTTCTGGACCTCGCGGAACACCCGGGGGGCGATCTCGCGGACCATCTCCACGTCGACGCCCACGCGGTCGGCGATCTGCATGTAGTAGCCGTCGATCATATAGCTCGAGCGAAGGGGATAGATCAACTCGCAAGCGTCCTCGAGCGCCTTGGCCCTGCCAGCCGGAGTGGAGACGTCCGCCCTCTCATCGAGCTTGCGGAAGACGAAATCCATCAGCGGCTCGCTCTTATCCAGCAGCTCGCGGAGCTCCTGGCCTCCGCGCTGCCGCACGAAGTCGTTGGGATCGAGGTCATCGGGCAGGGTCACGCAGCGCAGGTCGACCCCGTCACGTTCGATGAACTGGATGGCACGCTCGGCCGCCTTCTGTCCCGCGGCGTCGCCGTCGAACAGGTAGACGATCCGCTTGGCGAAGCGGGTCAGCGTCTTGACGTGATGCTCGGTCAGCGCCGTGCCGAGCGTCGCGACGACGTTTCCGAGCCCCGCCTCCCAGCAGGCGATGCAGTCCGTATAGCCCTCGACCACCACGGCCTCGCCCTTGGCGACGATGTGCTCCTTGGCCCAGTTGAAGCCATAGAGGTTGCGTTTCTTGTGGAAGACCGGGGTCTCGGAGGTGTTGAGGTACTTCGGCTCCCCGGCGCCCATGATGCGGCCGCCGAATGCGATGCACCTCCCCTGCTCGTCGAAGATGGGGAACATCACGCGTTCGAAGAAGCGATCGACCAAGCCGCCGCCGGGACGGGCGTAGGCCACGTTCGCATCGATCATCTCGCGCGGCGTGAAGCCCTTCGACCCCAGATGACTCACCAACGTTCCGCGACCGGTCGAGTAGCCCAGCTTGTAACGACGGCAGACATCGGAGGAGAGCCCTCGCTGCTTGCAGTAGTCGCGCCCGCGGCCATCTTTGCCGCGCATGAGCATGGTGTGGTAGAAATCAGCCGTCTCCTCGCAGCAATCAATGATGCGGGAGCGCTTCGTGCCGCGCGAGGCCGTGCGAGTCTCCTGCAGCTCGATGCCCGAGCGGTCGGCGAGGTAGCGGATGGAATCGGGGAAGCTCAGGTTCTCGCGGCGCATGACGTAGGTGAAGGCGTCGCCGCCCTCGCCGCAGCCGAAGCAATGCCACGTCTGGATAGACGGTATCACATGGAACGAAGGGGTCTTCTCGCCATGGAAGGGGCAACATCCCCACAGGTCGTTGCTGCCGCGGGGCTTCAACTCGACGGTCTCTTGGACCAGCTCGACGAGGTCCGTGGCCGCCCGGACCCTGTCCTTATCCTCATCCGTGATCATGCGCGCACCTCGATCGGATCGGAGCCCAAGAGCTCCCGGGTGGCGGCGATATCGCTGTTGACGACCTCGATCAACTCGTCGAGCGAGGCGAACGTCGAGGTCGCGCGCAGCCGCGCATCGAAGACGATAGAGGCCTCGCGGCCGTAAAGATCGCCCTCGAAGCCGATGAGATGGGCCTCGAGCCGCGCGGAGCGGATGCCGTCCGCGAACATCGGCGGAACGCCGACGTTGATGGCGGCGGGCCATGCGATGCCGTCGACGACCGCGTACCCGGCGTAGACGCCGTCCGCCGGCAGCTGCCTGCCGGAGGGAATCGAGACGTTGGCGGTGGGGAAACCCATGCCTGTGCCCTGGCCGCGGCCGTGCGACACGATGCCGCGGACGAGATAGCGACGTCCGAGCTCGGATGTAACGGAGGCAAGGTCGCCCCCGGCAAGGAGCGCGCGGATCCTCGTGGCGCTTATGGGGGATCCATCGGTGCGGACGAGCTCGTGGCCGTACACGTCCATGCCGCGGCCAGCACCCCAGGAGCGCATGACCGACACGTTCGACGCCCCTCGCGCGCCCAGCCTGAAATCAGATCCGACATGGACCGATCGGACATCGAGGGACGGCTCGAGAACGCGCGTGAAGAAGCCGACGTGGTCGAGCGCGGCGAGCTCTCGCGTGAACGGGACGACCATGACGAAGTCCACGCCCGAGGAGGCCAGCGCGGAGATCCTGTCGGCGGAGGACATGAGCTTGAGCGCGGGCGCCGGACTCACAACCTCGTCGGGATCCGGGTCGAAGGTCACGGCGACGGAGGCGATGCCACGGTCGCGGGCGTCATCAATCATATGGCACAAGAGCTCGCGATGTCCTAGGTGGCACCCATCGAAGGCGCCGATTGCGATCGAGCAGGCGAGCCCGTCGGCCCAGCGCTGCCCGACATGCCCTACCACCGCGGCACCGAAGCTGCCGAGTCGCATGACGGGAGCGGCGCCGGGAGCGGCGAGAACGTCTCGAGCGAGGTCGGACGAACGCTCCATCACGCATCAACCCCCTCGATGCCCTGGGGAAACACCATATCCATCTTGTAGCGCCCGTTCAGGTCCTCGGCGATGGCGCGAAGCTGCCCGTCATGCGCCAACGCCACGCGCCCCGCAGG
The DNA here is from genome assembly GCA_900555585.1 of uncultured Collinsella sp. Lineage (GTDB taxonomy): Bacteria > Actinomycetota > Coriobacteriia > Coriobacteriales > Coriobacteriaceae > Collinsella. The sequence goes on along the minus strand of USLT01000001.1, from coordinate 3,804 downwards.
AGCGGAAGGCAGGTGCAGGCTGCGGCCGAGCATCGCGTCCGCGAGCTGGGCATCGTCGATGCGCACGACGGGGAGCCCGAGAACGGAAGCGGGGTCGAGCGCATGGGCACGGGCGAGATCCACGTCCAGTTCCTCGACGTCGACGCAGGAGCCGATCGTGATGGAACCCGAAGCCGTCCTGCGAAGCATGGAGATATGGGCCGCGCTCTCGGCGGCGCGTCCGATATCGCGGGCGAGGGCACGGATATAGGTGCCCTTGCTCACGGTGAAGGCGACGGTCCAGACCGGCTCGCCGCCCTCCTCCCCCACCGAGACCAGGTCGGCGGCGAAGACCTCGATGGGGCGCGGCGGCAGCTCGACGTCGTCGCCGCTGCGGGCGCGCTTGTACGCCCTGACCCCGTCGACCGAGATCGCGGAGAACGCAGGAGGGACCTGTTGGGACTCGCCCAGGAATCCACGCAGGACCTCGCGCGCGTACCCCTCGTCGAGCAGGCGCGGGTCCGTCGGCGCGGTGCGCGACGTCTCGCCCTCGGCGTCGTCGGTGTTGGTCTCGCGCCCGAACGAGATGGCCGCGAGGTAGCTCTTCCTATCGAGCGTGATCTGCCCGAGTAGTCGCGTCGCCTGACCGATGCCGATGACCATCACGCCGGTCGCGAGGGGATCCAGCGTGCCGGCATGCCCGACGCGGCGCTCATGAACCGCCCGGCGCACCCGGGAGACGACGTCATGGGAGGTGCAGCCGAGCGGTTTGTCGACGGCGAGCAAGAGGTTGATCTGGGATGGTTTGCGTTTAGCCATGGAACTCCCGATATGAGATGCCTAGCGGGCGTCAGAGGCCATGAGTGCCTCGAGCTCGGGCAGAATGGCCTCGAGGGCCTCCTCGACGGTGCCGTAGAAGGTGAAGCCCGCGGCAGCCGCGTGCCCGCCTCCGTTGTGGGCGGCGGCGATGCCCGAGATGTCCCTGCGGCCCTTGGACCTGAGGTTGCCCCGGATGACGCCGGGCTCGTTCTCCTTGAGGAACATGCAGAGCTCGGTCCCTTGCACGCTGCGCACCACGTCGACGAGGCCATCGCACTCGTCGGAGGTGACCCCGCAGCGCTCGAGATCCTCGGCATAGGCGTAGCTGTACGCGACGGCGCCGTCGGCGACGGTGCAGATGCGCCCCATGACGATGGACTCCAGACGGAGGTACTCGAGGCGCTGGCTTTGATAGACCTCGAGCGCGATCCGGGCTGGCTGGGCGCCGGCGTCCACAAGGCGCGAGGCGCACGCGAAGGCGGAGGGATCGGCGTTTTGGTACTGGAATCGACCCGTGTCGGTGACGAGCCCGGTGAGCAGGCAGGTGGCGATGTCGGGCGTGCACGGCCATCCCGCCGCCTCGAGCAGCTCGGCGACCAGGACGGCGGTCGCCGCCGCGCTCGTGACGCGCACGGCCGCGTCGCCGAACTCCTCCCGAGAGGGATGGTGGTCGATCACGACGCGCCCGAGCGCGCGCTTGGCGACGGCCACGGAGTTGGCGAGGCGCCCGAGCGTGGGCGAGTCGACCGAGATGAACAGGTCGGGGTCGAGCTCGTAGCTCGACGCCCGGACCATGCGATCGGATCCAGCGAGGAACCGGTAGACGCGAGGGACCTCGGCGTCGTCGGCGAGCAGGAACGCGATCTTCTTCTTGGGAAAAGCGGCCTGGAGCGCGAGGCCCAGGCCGAGGCCGGAGCCCAGGGCGTCGCCATCCGGATTGGTGTGTCCGGAGATGGCGATCGTCTGGGCTCCCTCGATGCAATCGATGACGCTCCCCCACATATCGGGAGTCGTCGAGCGTCCGAGGCAGCAAGCGGTGCTACTCATACAGCTCCTCGTCCGATGCGGGCTCGCCATCGTCAGCGACGGTATCGTCCTGGATGGGATAGCCCTCTTCGTCCTTGGGAACGGCCAGGGTCTCCGGCACGTTCTCAAGGGCGCGGGTGATGCGCTCCGCCTCATCGGTGGAGCGGTCGATCTTGAAATCGAGCTCGGGCGTCACGCGCCAATCGAGCGCGCGCGCGAGCAAGCTGCGGATGCGTCCCTTAGCGGACGCCAGGGCCTCGAGGACCTCCTCGTAGCGCTCCGCATCGCAGCTCACGAAGACGCGTGCGAAGGAGCGGTCGACGGAGACCTCGACGCCCGTGATCGTCACCAGGTCGAGCCTGGGGTCCGAGATCTCGAACAGCAGGATGTAGCCGAGCTTCTCGCGAAGCTGCTCGCCGAGCCTGCGGGTTGCAGAAGTCTGCTTCACGGTTGCCCTCCTACCTTACGCGGTGCGCGCGACCTCGATGATCTTGTAGGCCTCGAAGATGTCGCCCACCTTGATGTCCTGGAACTTCTCGATGCCGAGACCGCACTCGTAACCGTTCTTGACCGTCTTGACGTCGTCCTTGAAGCGACGCATGGAACCGAAGACGCCATCGAAGATGACGACGCCGTCGCGAACGACGCGAACCTTGTCGTCGCGGCTGATCTCGCCCTCGGTGACCATGCAGCCGGCGATGAGACCGGCCTTGGGAACACGGAAGGTGTCGCGGACCTCGGCGCAGCCGGTCTGGACCTCCTCCTCCGTCGGAGCGAGCATGCCGATGCGTGCGGCATCGATGTCCTCGATCGCCTTGTAGATGATCGAGTAGGTCTTGATCTGCACGCTCTCCTTCTCCGCGGCGTCGCGGGCCTTGCCCTGCGGGCGCACGCCGAAGCCGATGATGATGGCGTTCGACGCGGCCGCCAGCGAGACGTCGGTCTCGGAGATGGCGCCGACGGCGGAGTGGATGATGTTGATGCGGACCTCGGACTGGTCCATCTTGCCGATGGAGTCGGCGAGGGCCTCGATGGTGCCCTGGGCGTCGGCCTTGACGACCAGGTTGAGCTCCTTGAGCTCATTCTGGCTCATCTCGTCGAACAGGGTCTCGAGCGTGACGTGCTTGACCTTGTTCTGCTCCTCGATGCGGGCCTTGAGGGCGCGCTCGTCGGCGAGGTTGCGGGCGTCGCGCTCGTCCTCGAAGACGCGGAACTCGTCACCGGCGGCCGGGACGGAGTTGAGGCCGAGGATCTCGACGGCGTCGGAGGGACGGGCCTCGTCCTTGGGCTGGCCGTGCTGGTCGAGCATGGCGCGGACGCGGCCGTAGCTCGTGCCCGCGACGAGGGTGTCACCGACGCGCAGGGTGCCGCGGGTCACGAGGACCGTCGCGACGGGGCCGCGACCGCGGTCGAGCTTCGCCTCGATGATGTTGCCCGAGGCGAAGGTGTCGGGGTTCGCCTTGAGCTCGAGGACGTCGGCCTGAAGGATGATGGTCTCGAGCAGCTCGTCGATGCCGATGTGCTTCTTGGCGGAGACGTTGACGAACATGTTCTGTCCGCCCCACTCCTCCGGGATGATGCCGTACTCGGTCAGCATCTGGCGGACGCGGTCGGGGTTGGCCTCTTCCTTATCGCACTTGTTGACGGCGACGATGATCGGGACGTCGGCGGCCTTGGAGTGGTTGATGGCCTCGATGGTCTGGGGCATGACGCCGTCGTCGGCGGCGACGACCAGGACGACGACGTCCGTGATCTTGGCGCCGCGGGCGCGCATGGCGGTGAACGCCTCGTGGCCAGGGGTGTCGACGAAGGTGATCTGGCGACCGTTGATCTCGACCTCGGACGCACCGATGTGCTGCGTGATGCCGCCGGCCTCACCGCTCCAGACGTTAGTGTGGCGGATGGCGTCGAGCAGGCTGGTCTTACCATGGTCGACGTGACCCATGACCGTGACCACGGGCGGACGGGGCTTGAGGTCCT